>CAYSHS010000104.1:0-9636 GCA_964430845.1 uncultured Pirellulales bacterium
TGTAATTACTCCGTGTCGGTTGTTTCATAATCTTCGACTGCCTTGTCTTGTTCAGCTTGTCCCTGCTCTGTTGGCTGCTGCTCGCTTTCCAGTTTATTGACTACAACTTTGCTTGGCCGAATGACCCTGCCATTGAGCTTGTATCCTTTTTGAAATTCTTCCAGCACAATATTATCATCTTTTTCAGGCTCACTTTTTCGCATCATAGCCGAATGAGACGATGGGTCGAAAGACTCGCCCAGGGTTTTCATCTGTTCTACTCCATGCGATTTTAGAATATCGAGCATCTGGTCATATATAATCTGTACGCCTTTTGCAATGGCTTCGGTGTTTTCAGCTTTAGCGGCGTTTTGGAGTGTATGCTCGAAATTATCCAGCATTGGAAGCAAAGATTTTAATATTTTTTCCTTTTCATAATTAATCGTATCGGAAATTTGTCTCGGAACCCGTTTTTGGAAATTTGCATAATCTGCGCTTACTCGCTGGAGCTTTGAAAATAATTCATCTTTTTCTTTTTGCAGATTTTCTATGGTGCTATAAAGCTCTTCCATATTACTTTCATTATCTGTATTGCTATCTTCAGGTTTTTCTTTATCTTTGTTTTTCATTTGTTTTCACCAAAATGTTTTTTTAGTCTCTCGAAAAAACTGGAGCTTTTCGGGGATACATTTTTATTCTCGGTTTCAGCAAATTTTCTGAGCAGCTCCTGCTGCTCAGAGTTTAGTTTTGTCGGAGTTTCAATTAAAATCTGTACGTAAAGATCGCCTGTTCTGTGTGTCCTGATGTCAGGCAAACCCTGACCTTCTATTCTCAAAGTCCTGCCGTATTGCGCGCCGGCTGGTATTTTCAATTTTCTCGTACCATTAAGCGTCGGAACCTCAATAGTAGTGCCTAATGCGGCCTGGGTGAAACTTATCGGAACGACAACGCTGAGGTCATTGCCGCTGCGCTCGAAAAATTCGTGAGGCTTTACCCTGACATAGCAGTATAAGTCACCCTTTGGGCCTCCTCCTCTGCCAGGCTCACCTTCGCCTGCAACTCGTATTCCCTGTCCCTCGTGCACACCAGGCGGAACTTTGATATTTACTGCTCTTCTTTTCGGTATTCTTCCGGACCCTTTACATTTTTTACACGGATTGGTTATGATTTGTCCTGTCCCGCCGCATTGCCGGCAGGTCGAGACCATCTGGAAGAAACCGCCGCCTCTTGCGACCTGGCCTGAGCCATTGCAGGCTGGGCATTGAGATGGACTGCTGCCCTTTGCACTGCCGCTGCCGTTACATTCGGAACATGTATCCTGCCTGGTGAATTGGATTGTTTTCTCCGTACCTTTGGCAATTTCCTGAAGAGTCAGTTCCACAGCGGTTTCGAGGTCATAACCGCGAGATGGTCCTGATCTTTGACCTGACCTTCTGCCTCCACGTCCTCCGAAGGCGCTGCCGAAAAAGTCCTCGAAGCCGAACATGCTGAAAATATCTTCGACGTTCATCCTCGAGAAGTCGTGCATGCCTGAGCCGCGAAGTCCTTCGTGACCGAACTGGTCGTATTGCTTCCTCTTGTCGGCATCGCTAAGGACTTCGTACGCTTCGGCGCATTCCTTGAACTTTTCCTCGGCTTCCTTATCACCCGGATTTTTGTCCGGATGATACTTGATTGCCAGGCGACGGTATGCGCGTTTTATATCATCAGGTGAAGCATTTTTTTCGACACCTAAAACTTGATAATAATCACGTTTGGCCATAATTCGTATTGAGTCGTGCGTATTGAGTATTGCGTTATTTACAATAGTTTTTTTATTAGATTTGTAATCATTCTGCAAATATGGTCGGTTTTTTCCAGCAGAAGGTTTTCTTTTTCTTCGGAGATATATTTTAACTCTTTTGTTATTGTTATTTGTGTTTCCAATTCTGCACAGCTTCCTAACGAAGTATATAGGAATTGCTTATATTCCTTGTTATGATATCTTCTAAAACCTTCTGCTATATTAGAAGGGATGGAGGCACCTGGCCTTCTCATCTGGCTCACAAGGCCATACAATTCATGTTGGGGGAAATTTTCTGTTATTCCGTAAATTGCTTTTACTAATTGAATACCAGCATTCCAAATATCTATGTCTCTATATGTTTTGATTTTGCCAGCCATTTTTTAGCCATAGAACGCAATACGCATCACGCAATACGCGAGACGAACTTTATTGTACTGATCCCGGGACAGGCTCTTCTTCCTTGTCCTTCAGCTCTGTTATCAGTACATTTGTTGTAAGCATCAGACCGGCGACTGAAGCAGCCATTTCGATAGCTGTTCTTGCAACTTTTGCAGGGTCTATAATCCCTTCTTTGACCATATCTACAAACTGGCCTGTATTGGCATTGTAGCCGATGTTCCTGCCTTTTTCGAGAAGCTGAGCGACAACGACATCGCCATGCTCGCCGCAGTTATCGACAATCTGGGTAGTCGGTGCTTTGAGGGCTTGAATAATAATATCGAAGCCGATTTTTTCTTCGCCTTTTGCTTTTGCCTTTGCTTTCTCAACTTCGGGAATAGCTCTTAAAAATACTACACCGCCTCCTGCGACTACACCTTCCTGCGCCGCCGCTCTTGTGGCGTGAAGCGCATCGTCCAGCAGGTCTTTTCGTTCTTTCATTTCCGCTTCAGTTGCGGCACCTGCTTTAATAACAGCAACTCCGCCTGTTAATTTAGCCAGACGTTCCTGCAGTTTCTCTTTGTCGTAATTGCTTGTTGTTTTTTCAATTTGTTTGCGTATCTGCTCACATCGTGCTGCGATGTCTTTCTTCTTGCCTGCTCCTTCGATTATTGTAGTCGAGTCTTTATCAACTACAATTTTCTTTGCCTGGCCTAATTGCGAAAGCTCTATACTTTCGAGCTTCATTCCCAAATCTTCGCTTATAACCTGTCCGTCTGTAGTAACTGCAATATCAGCAAGCATAGCTTTTCTTCTGTCACCGAAACCCGGCGCTTTCACGGCACAGACTTTCAGCACACCCTGAAGTCTGTTGATAACCAGGGCTGCCAATGCCTCACCTTCGACATCTTCGGAAATAATCAACAGTGATCTTCCCACCTGGGCTATTTTTTCGAGCAGGGGGATAATCTCGCGAACATTCGAGATTTTCTTTTCATGCAGCAGAATATAAGCATCTTCAAGAGTTGATTCGAGCGTCTCTGCATTCGTCATGAAATATGGCGATATATATCCTTTCTCGAACTGCATACCTTCTACAACCTGCAGCTCATTCTGCATTCCCTTGCCTTCTTCGACTTCGATAACGCCGTCTTTGCCTACGGCATCAATCGCTTCCGCCAAAATCTCACCTACTGCAGGGTCGTTATTTGCGCTTATCGTTGCTACTTTTGCAATGTCATCGTGACCTTTCACCGGGACGCTGACGTCTTTAATGAACTTCGATACGACATCTTCCGCTTTGCTTATACCTTTTTGAATTGCCATGGGATTTACACCTGCGGTAACATGTCTCAAGCCGCCCACGTAAATTGCTTCAGCGAGGACTGTCGAGGTTGTAGTTCCATCACCTACAATATCTGAAGTCTTGCTTGCAACCTGATTGACCATCTTTGCGCCCATATTCTTGAATGGTTCAGGCAGGTCGATTTCCTTGCTTACCGAGACTCCGTCCTTCGTGACTTTAGGAGAACCCCAGCTTTTATGCAGGATGACGTTTTTGCCCGTAGGCCCGAGAGTAACTTTCACTGCATCAGCCAGTTGCGAAAGCCCTTCTCTAAGCTGCGCCCTGGCGTTATCGTCAAACATTAATTGTTTTGCCATTTTTATTACCTCTCAATTCTTGAGTATTATTATAATCCTTTTTCAACAGGGCTGTTTTACTTTTCCACGATTCCAAGCACATCGCTTTCCCTGAGAATCACATACTTTTCGCCGTCGATTTCCACGTCGTTTCCCAAATATTTAGCATAGAAAACTTCGTCTTTAACTTTGACGGACATTTGACTTCTTTTTCCGTCATCGAGCAATTTGCCAGGCCCTACGGCGATTACCGTGCCGATTTGCGGTTTTTCCTTTGCGGTATCAGGAAGAATAATTCCGCCGCTTGTTTTTTCCTCAGCTTCTGATTGTTTTACTACAATTCTATCATCCAGTGGATTAAGTTTCATAACTCACTCCTTGTATATTATTAGTTATATTTCTTAATGTTTATTTTGCATTTTGTTAAACGTTAGACTTTTCGAATACTTTTCAGTAAGGCATTTATTACATCATTCCCATTCCGCCTCCCATGCCGCCCATTCCGCCCATACCTCCCATACCAGGATCCATTCCTGGGCCGCCGGGCATCTCATCTTTTTCTTTCGGTTTTTCTGTCACAACACAATCTGTGGTAAGCAATAGTCCCGCAATACTTACCGCATTTTGAAGGGCAATTCGAGTGACCTTGGCAGGGTCGATTATCCCCGCCTCAATAAGATCTTCGTATTTGTCTGCATTCGCATTGTAGCCAAAGCCATTTTTTCCTTCCGCGACTTTATTTACAACGAGGTTCGGGGTCGCTCCTGCATTATAAGCGATATAGTAGCAGGGCATCGAAAGTGCTTTTGCAAGAATATCTGCTCCTGTTTGCTCATCGCCTTCGAGCTTCAAATTCCAGACTGCTTCCACGCAGCGTATTAGCGCTACGCCTCCGCCCGGTACTATGCCTTCTTCGATTGCCGCCCTGGTGGCATGGAGTGCATCCTCGATTCTTGCTTTGATTTCCTTCATTTCCGCTTCACTTGCTGCCCCGACATTTATTTGAGCAACGCCGCCTGTCAGCCTGGCAAGTCTCTCCTGGAGTTTTTCGCGGTCATAATCGCTTGTTGTATTTTCTATTTCGTCCTTAATTTGACTTATCCTGGCGTTAATTTCTTCCTGGCTGCCGGCTCCTTCGATAATGATTGTTTTGTCATTATCGATGGTGATTTTCTTTGCCTGTCCAAGCTGTTTTATTCCGATATTGGCCATATCGATTCCGAGGTCTTTAAATACAGGCTCTGCGCCGGTAAGCACTGCGATATCCTGGAGCATTGCTTTCCTTCTATCGCCATAACCAGGAGCCTTTACCGCCGCGACTTCTATGATTCCCTTTAGCTTATTCACCACGAGAGTAGCAAGTGCTTCGCTTTCAACGTCTTCTGCAATGATAAGCAGCGGCCTCCTGGCTTTCGCGACTTTCTCAAGCAAAGGAATGAGCTTGGCTACACTGCTGATTTTCTCTTCGTGAATGAGAATAAATGGTTTTTTAAGCTCGCAAACCATATTTTCCGTATCTGTTGCGAAATGCGGAGAGAGATAGCCGCGATCAAACTGCATACCCTCGACGAAATCAATCGTCGTCTCGAAGCTCTTGCCTTCTTCGACTGAAATAACGCCGTCTATGCCGACTTTTTGGAAGGCTTCGGCCATTTTTTTGCCTATTTCAACATCGTTATTGGCTGATATCGAGGCAATATTGATGATATCGTTCGCTTTTGTGATATCGATAGGTTTAGCCAGCGACATGAGTTTATCTGTAACTGCTTTTGCCGCCTTCTGCATACCTCGATTAAGCGCCATTGCATCAGCTCCGGCGGCGAGGTTTTTGCAGGCTTCCTTAAATAGCGCCTCTGTCAAAACAGTAGCGGTTGTTGTGCCGTCTCCGGCTATTTTCGATGTTTTACTTGCTGCTTCTTTGACTAATTTCGCGCCGAGGTTCTCGTTTTTATCGATGAGCTCGACCTCTTCTGCTACCGTCACACCATCCTTTGTTACAGTAGGGCCACCCCAGCCTTTGTCGATAACTGCATTTCGACCACGCGGGCCAAGTGTGAGTTTTACGGCTGCTGCGAGTTTCTCAACTCCGGCCAGCAGGCTGGCTCGTGCTGCCGATTCAAATGCCAATTCTTTGATTGCCATAGTTACTTGCCTCCTTAATTTTTAGGCTTATATAAGTTTCAATCGTTAATTTTTGTATAATTTATACAACATTAGCAAATTATATACCAGATTTATTGCTGAATATATACCCAATAGTTCAGATTTCCGTAACTATCTTTCAAATATAATGTTACGAAATATTTAAATCGCCGCCGTTTTAATGAGCAGTATTATTTTGAAAGAAACAATATGCCAATATTGGCAATTCATTATATGAATTCGGCCAAGATGACAGTTTTTCAAAATTGCCGTATTATATAAAGAAATTGAAATTTTATATTTATTTTTGAAAAAAAGGGAAAAATTATGAAAAAAACTGTTACATTTTGTTGGTTTTTACGTCCTTATATATGTAATCTATTCTATTAGAGATGGTTCGTTTATAAACCGGATTACGGATCCTGATATGGAGACCGAGAAAATGGCTAAAAAAACATATACCCGGTTAGTGGCGGGATTTCTTTTGTTCATCTCGATTGGGTCAGTTTATGCTCAAAACGAGCAATGGCTGCAATACCACTGTGCACGAGAATTGAACATGGTAGGATTTAGCTCAAGCATGAAATTATTGGAAACAAGCGAGAAAATCCCATCGGATGTCAGCTTGCCCAAATTTACAGGTGAAAAACAGCTTTTTGCGAAATGGATAACTCCGATGGTCGATAAGGGCTTTTTATGGATTGCTCTTGATCGAAGTCATAAATTCGGAATGTACGACATCCTCTACATCGATTCGAACGGCAATGGCAAGCTCGATGACGAAGAGCCTGAAAGACAATACCGAATGGACCAGGGCAGCTCATATTTCGGCCCGGTAAAGGTAGTATTCCAGATTCAGGACGGCCCAGTATCCTATCACCTCAACTTTCGGTACTATGGCTACAGCGATGAGAAAAGACTTTATGTCTCCACGGGAGGCTGGTACCAGGGAGAAGTTACAATAGACGGTCGACAAAACCAGTGTGTTCTTTTCGACTATAATGTCAACGGAACATTCAGCGATAAAGCATTTGTTCCTGAAAACTCCGACAGAATCCGAATCAGCAATACAAATAACTCTGATGAAACTCGTTTTGTAGGTAATTATATCGAAATTAATAATAAATACTACCAGCCTGAAATTGCACGCGATGGCGCGTATGTAAAATTAGCCGAAGCAAAAGATATAAAATTCGGTACAGTTCACCTGCCTGAAGATGTAACAGAATTGTCGGCGGGAGGACTAAACGGCCAATTTACTGTAAAACCCGAACATGGAGATGGTTCATTACCTGTCGGAAGATACCAGGTAAATAACTGGCTCGTCAAACGCGATGATGACAAAGGCTCGAAATGGGAGCTTATTGGCGCTCGAACCGGCTCCGGGTTTTTTTTCGATATCAGCGAAGCCAATGAAACAGCCCTCGAAATAGGCGAGCCGATTATTTCGACTGTTGCTGCTTCGTACCGGGAAGGAAGCTATTCTTTCAGCCAGCAATTGAAAGGCAAGAACGGCGAAAATATCTTTTTAAGACGTAACGGTGCCCAGCCGCAGGCACCGCAGTTGAATATCAAAAACAAGGACGGCACTTACGACAGAACTTATACGTTCTCATATGGCTGAGGCGGCACATGCTCGCTCACGTGGCGTGAGCCTTCAAATGTTAAAGGACCATTCACCGCAACAATAAATATTGGCAGCCCGTTCAAGATTGAAAGCGAACCTTATACACTTGCAAGCGGGAAAGGGGCTAAGACGAAACCGAGTGTCACTGCAAAAAATCAGTCAGTCTTGGAGCAGGATACGGAAACTGTCAAAGATACAGCTTTAGCAGATACGAAAAAGAACAATCTTTTACCGACTGTTATTGTATTATCTATTGTGATTGGATGTGTTGCCATCGTGACAATCAGTAAGAGATTAACGTAGTAGAAATCGGCTCGGTTTCCTGCGACTACTTATAAAAAAGCGGTTAATAAACTGCGAGAAAGATTTTATGGGCATTTATAATTCTTATTTGACTTTTACAAAAATTATCATAGATGAATGAATGTCGATAAATGAGCTGAATGAAAAAATCCATAACTAATTTTTTATTCGGGATAATTATGATGTGTATCAAAAAGATGTTGTTGTGTATGGTATTTCTTGGTTGCTTTATTAATCTTTCATCTGCTCAGCAGGTAAAACAGATCACATTTAAAGGCAAAGTGGTTGATGCTCAAGGTAAGCCTGTTGCTGACGCGAATATCAAATTTTATGATGGGAAGTACACACAATCGATGTATACGGCCGATATAGCAGATGCAGAAGAGATAAAATCAGACACAAACGTCGAATTTTCTATCATCAAAAAAACAGATTATCCTTATGGACATATCGTGGTTGAAAAAGTAGGCCTGGCTCTGGATTGTGCGAAATGACGCAACCGAGGAGCAGAAACTCAAAGCTCTTGAGGAAATTCTGACTAATGAAATTGGCAGAAAAATCCATTTTGAAAAACGTACTGTAGAACAGCAGGCAATAATTGCAACAGGCCGCTTTCAGTTTCAGCCGATGCCAAATGAGCGACAAAATCGTTATGTGCTTATGTTCTTAGATGATTTTGCAGAAAATGATGGTGGCGGCGGCGGAACAGTTGACTCTCTTTATGAGTTTTTGGAAACGATGGGTAATCGTGTAAATATGCCTGTATTTGATGAAACAGAAACTACGGAAGACATAAAAATTCCATATTTACAGGATAAATCTGCTTATTTAAGTAAAATAGAAGACCCGAATGAAAAAGCAGAAAAGCTGATAAAGTTTCTTGATAACATTACACTACAGACAAATCTGCATTTCAGACTTGAAACTCGCCCGATAGAAAAATGGTTTGTTGTGGAATCAGAAGCCAGTAAAAATCCTGTTACCCCATTATCGGGTCATTAAAGAGGACGATTTAGTTGTTTTTACACATTTTTCCGGGTAATCCGTGAAATCCGTGGTTATTTTATCTTGCTCAAGTTTGGTTGTGCTTTTATAATTCTCAATAGAGATTTAGGAAACTTTAGAATGACAACGTCGTATTTTGTACTTTCTTGTATTAAATAGAGAGACTTGGGATTTTATTCGGAAACTTTGTGTACTAATTCATAACAAAGGATAAAGAATGGATTCAGATAAACAGTTATGGTTGGATGATCCATATGAAGTCGAAAGTATCTGGTATCCAAGTTTTTTTTTCAATAAAACGATACCTACCAAAAGAGATCTTCGACATCATGGCAAATTAACCTATTCACCATCCAACGGCGCCTTGTTAAAGTTATATCATAACTAGGATAATGCGCTTAATTGGGGAGATAATATGTTTTATGGGGGAGAGGATAATAGTCCTTGGGACGAAAAAATAACTTGCCTGGGAACTTCATTACATAGTTTCACTAACACTTCAACAACATTACGTGTTGGTTCTGTATTTAGAGGCTTCCATCTTCCTGATTCTCAAGAAAGCAATATCTTAAACCTTGAATTTTCCATCAAACACCTCAATCAGTGGCTGAAAAAAAATAGATTTAAATTTAATAGAAACATTAAGAAAAATTGTTTCACAATACATTATAAAGGGCTTTATGGTAGATGGTTAAAGCTGAACGATTCAATTGATTTTAAAATATCTACATTTGCTTGGCCTCCATACGAAGTAAAGGATTATGGAAAAATTGAG
>CAYSHS010000105.1:0-9512 GCA_964430845.1 uncultured Pirellulales bacterium
CTTTCGATATAACTTAAACAATAATTATCATGAACGCCAGAAGTAATGCCATTTGTATTCGAGAGTTATGCTTTGGCCGGGAGTAAGTTTCAGGTCCCAGTTGATTTGCCCCACAGAATTGAAATGATACCACCAGTAAGGCCAATTGTACCAGCTCCACCAGAACGGGAAGCTATCGGTATCTATCCATTCGCCTTCGTAGCCGCCTTTGTGCGTTATTTTTCCATTATTATCTGCGCTATCTGCGGTACCTAAAACGTTTCGTCGTACTTCAAGCTCGATTGTATTGGAAAGATTGTTCCTCAGAGATATTGTCCCTGTCATGTTGCTGCGAAAATAATTATAGCCGTTCCAATTGACTGCATTGGGAATGCGCTCTGATTCTTCGTCAGTTTTGTTGACAGAAATATCTATCGCGGTCGTCAGGTCGAGGTCACTGGCCGAACCAATCGCGGTATAAGTCATCATGCCCTGAGCTATAATGCTGCCGTCACGAAGTATCAATGCCGGAGCGGTCGTAAGCGGGCAATTTGCGGTATTTGTTAATCTGATTTTATGCATTGCTTTTGGTGCATTGTAGAGTTTTGCCAATTGTGACATCTGTTCATTATTGAAACGCTCGCGCACTTCCGGCGGCGGGGCGAAAGGCAAGTCGAGAACGTAAATATCTTTATATTTCAATTTGTACTCGCCGATAGGAATAACCATTCGCTGGCCTTTTTTAAGTGAAATATTTTCAAGCGTGAAAACGTACAGGTCCTCGTTTTTGCCTGATGTAGCTACTTCGGGACCGAGGTCGATTGTGTCATTAATGACCGGATGAGCATCATTACGAGTAGGCATCGCTACCTGTGTCGTTATAGCATTGTAAAAAGAATATGCAGTGCGGCTGTCGTTTTGAAAATGACTCGAAAGCTGCGCCACCGTTTGCTGTAATGAGATTGGATCGACTGTGTCCTGAAAAGCAAATTTTGGAACTCCTATTACAAGATGAGCCTTAACATTTTCGATATCAACAAGCTCGTTTATTATTGTCGCCTGTAATTTTATAATCGCCTGTCCTTTACCATCAATTTCCACACGGTAATCCGGAATCCAGCGAATGCCTTTCTGGACATACATCATACCAACGTTTGCGTTTGCTGAGGGAGTACTTTTATTCCAATCGAGTTTGAGCGTCATGATATTTCTGAACTCTTTATTTTCGAGCATAGGCTCCGGCTCGTCAAGAAAAGTAATCTGCTGGATGCGGTCGATTGGAACAGCTTTTATGCCGCCTTCGTATTTCAGTAAAACAATATTTCCCTGCTGAGGCAGCTCGTCAGGATTGGACTCGGGACTTGTCTTGCGTAATTCTTCAGTGCTTCGTGCCGGAATCGAATAGATAATACATTCGTAAGCATCTATTCCGATTTCCTGAACTTTAACTTTTGCGCCTATATTTGCTCTTATCAATTCCGGGATATTCAAAGCGGTTCTATCTATCGAGACGATTCGTCTGCCTGATACAACGCCGGAAAGTTTTGCTTTGCTATCGGAACTATAGCTCCAGAAAGTTCCTATGATTGGTCTTGGTAAATAATCAAGCACGACATTTCCATCGGAGTCGGTGGGCATCTGGCCTTCGTGCAGGACGAACGCATGGCCGTCCTTGAAAACTGTAACTTCCTTCACAGGCATATTCGCCAGCGCGTTTTCGGGGATATTTTCGGATGCGATTGCCCGAAAAGACATAGTAAGAAACATGATTAAGGCCGCGGCTAACATACATTTTCGATTGAATTTTAATGACTGCATTTTCGTATCTCCTTTTAAAAAAACCCGTTTTTCATTTTATTTCTAAAGAAAATTATACGATGGAATGAGTCAAAACGTCAGTAAAATGTCTGTAAAATCGGGCGTTTTGTTTTTTACAAACTATTTACAAACCTTCGAGTGTGTTTTAGTCTATAATATAAATGGATAGAACACAGGATACAGAACACAGGACACAGTAAGAAATTATGGAACCTAAGGCAAAAATACTTGTCGTTGAAGATGAACAAAACATCCAGACTGCATTGGTGGATTTTCTCGAATATCATGGCTTCGAGGCCTCAATTGCGGTTGATGGCCTCGAAGCCGAGAGGATTGTCGCTGAGCGCAGCTTCGACCTGATTCTGCTCGACTTGATGCTGCCGAAAATCAGCGGCGAGCAGCTTTGCGCCAAGTGGCGCCGCGAGGGCTTACAGACTCCTATTTTGATGCTGACTGCAAAAGGGCTGGAAAAGGAAAAAATAGCAGGTCTGAACCTCGGCGCAGATGACTATATCACAAAACCATTTTCACTGGAAGAATTGCTTGCGAGAATAAATGCAGTATTGCGGCGAATGGACCCGGCTCGCGCGGTCGGGCAGAAATTTCAGTTCGCAGACATGGAAATAGATATACCCTCATTAATTGCCAAGCGCAAGGGACAAGAGATACCAATCAGCAAGCGCGAGGCGGAGATTATCCAGTTTCTTGCGGCTAACCCGAACCGTGTAATAAGCAGGGATGAATTATACAAACAGGTTTGGCACGAAACGATGACGGATTTGGGCACGAGGACGATGGATATGCACATCGCCAAGCTGCGAAGTAAAATCGAGCCTGACCCGGATGAGCCGCAGATTATCAAAACCGTTCGCGGTGCGGGTTATAAATATGAAACTCAGGAAAAATAGAATGGTTTTCCAAGTAGAAATATAATGTATAGAAGACTTTTAATATTATCGGTAATAATTGTCATAGCGTTATGCGGCTTGAGCTGGCTGGGATATAGAGCTATTTCTATGTGGGCCCAGGGTATAGAAGGAACACGCATTAGTGAATTTGCGGATGTTGCCGATCAAATCAGGCTTGATGTGAATGACAAGTTCGATACTTTTATGGAACAGGAAATGCAGCGTCCATATACTGATTACCAGTATTATACGAATTATATGATAGCCGAAGAACCTTTACCCGCAAATCAGGAAATGCAGACAAGCCAGGCGGGCACAAGAAATGATATAAATTATAACAACGCGAACCAGGCGGTGAGGGAACAACAGGCAAATACTTTTAATAATTCGAATCAGATGGCCGTAATGCGCTCACCTCTTGCTGACGATATCGAGCATGGCCTGGCTTATTTTAATTTTCAAATTGACGAAGAAAATAATTCTATTATCTCTCCCAATGGAAATGTCGATCAGCAGCAATTAATATCTTCTACAGAAAAGTACAGGAAATTGAATAAGCTGGTCGAAACCAATTCTAAATACGTTCGTGACAACGTTCTGCCGGCTCTCGAAAAACTCGAATCTGAAAAATTGGTTGCAGAACTGAAAAAGGAAGTTACAGATCAAAAAGATTTAAAGGCAGATGTTGCCCTGGATATTGATTCCGATTCTGAATTGGGGAAAAAACCTAAATCCTCTGCGGTAGTAACAGAAGAGAAAGATGCCATAAATCTCAAGCCAGGCAATTCCAAAGGCTTAAGTTCTAATAATAGAACGCAAAGTTTCAATATTGGGAGTTTTGAAAAACAGAATAATGAACCTTTGGTTCAGACACAACCCCGTAATTTTGTTATGAACAATACCGCGCAGAATGACTGGGTTGATTCGGCACAACAGACGAATAATATCGAACAGTATCAGGATTTGGAGAAGCAGCAGCTTCAGGCTTCAGATGAAAAAAGAATGCCTTCGCAGCAACAAGCTGGTATATCTGTCCAAAATGAACCACAGCAAATACCACAGCAATCATCAAGATCGACCATAACAGGCGGATTCGGCGGTGGAAGAATGCAATCAGCTCAGGACCGCGCTTCTAATGCTCAGACTGGAGCTTTTTTGGAATCAAATGAATCAGGATTAGTCAGAGATTCAGGAACTTTGTATTATCAGCGAAGAGCAGAAAATCAAATGACTGATGCCATACAAAATCAGGCTGATGTTGTCGAAGTAACAATCGATGGTTTCAAACAGGTTTTGGTTCCTGATAAAGATAACAAGGATTCTATATTCGGTGTTCGGGTCTTTATGATACGGCGGGTCAAATTCGAAGGTAAAGAGCTTATACAGGGATTTCAGCTTAACGAGAAAAAGCTACTCGAAGAAGTCGAGGAATCCACGAAGCGTTTCGTGCGCGAGGGAATGAGCTATGAGCTTGGTCGCAAACAAAATGCAAGTTCAGCTTATACCGCGATTCTTGATTTTGGATTCGGACATTTGTTATTGAATTTGTTCGAGAATAATCCCGGCAGGATTGCAATGCAAATTAATCATTTGCGAATATGGTATTTCAGTATTATCTCGGTTGTATTTCTTGCGGTTATTCTTGCGGTTATAAGTTTATGGCTCAATGCCAGAGAGCAAATCACTCTTGCGCAGAAAAAAGATGATTTCGTATCAGCAGTCTCACACGAATTGCGAACGCCGCTTACTTCGATAAGAATGCACGCGGAAATGCTCGAGAAAAACTGGATTAAATCCGAGAACAAGCTGGGCGAATATTATAGAAGCATGAGACAGGAAAGCGAGAGGCTAAGCAGGCTTATCGAAAACGTGCTGGATTTCTCACGCATTCAGAAAGGACGAAAGAAGTACGTTTTTAAACTTGGCGACATAAATAAATGCGTTGCGGGTGTTGTCGAGATGATGACCGCTTATGCGGCTCAAAAAGGTTTCCAGATTCAGACGCAGCTTGGTAAGTGCAGGGAAATATCTTTTGACAGTGACGCTGTCACGCAAATAGTTGTGAACCTTCTCGATAACGCGATAAAATATTCAGGTGGCTCTCAAGACAAAACGATTACGGTACGAACCGGGAGCGATGATGAATTTGTATTAATCGAGATCGAGGACCACGGGCCTGGTATTCCTCATAGTCAGCGAAAAAGAATATTCCAGGAATTTTATCGAATCGGCGCCGAGTCCACACGTGAAACAGCCGGCAGCGGCCTGGGACTTGCATTAGTCAAAAAATTCGCGCAGGCACATAACGGTTTTGTGGAAATACTTAACGCCAGGCCGACAGGCGCGATTTTCAGAGTGTCACTTGCAACAAAGCACCTGGAAGGCATTTAATAAAAACCTGATGGAATAAAAAAGCTGCCGTTTGAGAATTTTGTCTCCAGCAACAGCTTTGAATTCATGAACAAATAATCAGCTTTTCCCGTTATTATCTTCCTGCTGTAGTCAACATCGCTGTAAGGAAAACTGCGAGATTGGTATTATTTTCAGCCAATGGTGCAATGTAATTATCAACAGCAACAGTTATGGAATCATCACTGTTCAACTCCAGGTTAGTGGTCAGAATATTTACATAGGTCTGCAAAGTATCGATATAGTCTTTGGCATATGCAAGGTCGGTATCCGTTTCAGTGCTGCCTGCTATCGCTGTATTAATCGAAGCTATCATCTCTTCAGACATCGGTGCGTCACTGGATACTATATTGCTGATAATCCTTGCCAGCGCGTCAATGTAGGTGCTGTCTTTAAGGACAATAGCTGCTTCCCTGAGGTTCGCACAAGCATCGCACGGCTGTATGTCCCTTGAAGATGCAAGAGTATTAGTTACCCAGATTTGCATTGCAGACTGGTCTATTCCAGCTTCCTGGGCAGCCCATTGGAGTAAAGCCGGACAGCCTGAAGTACCTGCCTGTTCAATAACAGGCAGAGGCGCAGCGGGTATAAGCATAGCTGCGACCATAACTGCATTAACAGTGACATATACGATGCCGGAATTATATTCACCGCCGACCTGTCCGTCGGAAACGAAATACGTGAAAGAATCGTCCCCGTAATAGTCCTGGTTCGGAGTATAAGTGATGGTTCCGTCTTCGTTAAGAGTTATTGTTCCGTGCGACGGACCGGATTCGTCCGCAGGGATTATCGCTGTTATTTCATCTCCATCCTGGTCCGTATCATTACTCAGAACATCGATAGCTACAGGCTGATTCATATTAGTGCTTGCGGCATCGTCGTTCGAAACCGGCAGAAAATTTGTGACTGTTATATCAGCAGTCGCAGTAACAGTAACAGCCTCCTGGCCGTCAACCTGACCATCGGTGACATAATAAACAAAACTGTCAGAACCTGTAAAGCCGGCTTCCGGTGTATAGGTGAAACTGCCGTCTGCGTTAAGAGTCAATGTGCCATGTAACGGAGAATCGTAATTAAGTATGGTCAGCGAATCATTGTCGGCATCTGAGTCGTTTTCCAGCACGTTTACACTTACAGGAGCTCCCATATGTGTTTGAGCGGAATCATTTCCTGTACCTGGCAGAGCGTTAGTAACGGTAATTAAAATTGTGACCGGCTCACTGGACAATTCACCGTCTGTTACCATATAAGTGAAACTATCCGGTGTAACATTATCTGCATATCCCGGATCCGGCGAATAGGTATAATCGCCATCAGCGGTCATTGTTACTGTACCATGAGCAGGTTGTGTGTAGGATACAACTGTTACATCAGGATCGTCGTTACCAAGAACATTTCCCCCGATAGAAATCCCCATGTGGGTAGTATTTTCGTCATTTTGACCGACCGGTATAACAGGAGTTACAGGCGGCTCAATCGGAGGCCCGGGATATATCGGATTTTCTCCTGTATAATTATCCTCAATTTCCAAACTTGCGTGAGCATACCCTGAATCCTCATCCCATTTATTTTCCGGGTCAGTCGAAAAAACTTCTGCAACGTTGCAGTTAACCCCGGATTTGGCATAGACATGAACTGTGGGCTGTCCACCTGTGTCACGAATAAATGCACCGCCGGCATGTATAGATACTGAAGCTTCTGATGGTCTGAAATAAGTCGTAGTATGCGCAAAAGCCTCTATCTGGTTTTCCCCAGGATTTACCATTATATCATTCCAGGCGCTCATCGTTATTTCAGATAAGGTCGAACATTTGCCATAAGCCTTGGTTAAAACCAGGCCATCGATAGTGATATTACCGTTAATCGATTCGAGAAATGTCATGGCATGCCCGTTATTTCTTTCCTGGCCTATTTGATTCGTCATTGTCTCTATATTGCCGATTGTTGTCAGGCTGCCCGATGCGATTGCAGATATTTCAGCATAGCTGCCTCCGGAAACCTTCAAATTCCCGGTAGTGATATCGCCGTTATTATTTGTTATTAACATTATTTTCCCGGGTTCTGCTCCCCCAGAGCTAATATCGGCTGTAATATCACCGGTCGTTATTCCCCCGGAGCCGGCTGACATATAAACACTTCCGCCTTTTGTCGTATGTATTGAAGTGCCGGCAGATTCAAAAACAATTCCGCCGGTATCATATTTCGTATGAAGAATTATATCACCGCTGCCGCCTGTGATCTGGCCGTCTGAAATATCCTCTATGTTGATATTCCCGTTCAGGCTGGAGTGAGTAACCAATTCGACATCTGTTGCCGACTGCGACTGAGATTCTATCCATTTCTCATAGATGTTATTTGCGGTCGGCTCGTCGGGAATATAACCATCCTTAACAGTAAGGTTAAAAGCATCGATTACTACTTTTCCCCTTTTATTGTTTGTTGCAGAAGCATCGATGTCGCCTGCCAGGCTCACCTGGTCGCCGCTGATTTCTACACTGGTTTTAACAGTGTCATCGCCATCTGGTGTGCTGCCGCCAACAGCTTTTATTTGTGCATCTTTACTGATAATTGTCGTATCCGGTGAATGGATAAGAATATTACCGGCATCTGAGTTTGTTCCTGCGTTTGCACTTGTTAAGCTATCCGAACCAAGCACAACTTCATCTGCTGCTGTTAAACCTATAGTTCCGCCTGCGCCGGTAGTGCCATCTGCATTTATCGTGCCATTTTGTTCAATAGTACCAATACCGGCACATACTCTTGGAATATCCAGGATTTGAGAGTATATATCTCCCGCGGCAAGAATTATCTTACCTGAAGGTGACATAATCCCGCCGTTATTGATTACTTTACCATCTTCTTCCTGGAGTGGATTTACCGAGTCCATTTCAATTATGATATTACCACTCGGCTCACCCAGAAAAACTCTGTCACCCGCCGCCATTACAACGAACCCGTCCTGGCCGGTCGTTATTGTGCCGTTATTAGTTACATATTTGCCCAGGAGGATAACACCTTCATTGGCATTCATTTGCTCGCTGTTGTTTATGATTCCGCCGACGGCGCCTTGTCCCGCGACAAACTGGTATTTACCGGCAAGAAAATCGTCATTTTCAATATCAAAGTTTACGATATCAAGGCTGGAAGCTATTAGCTGATTCACATTTATCTCTGAGCCTGCACCGAAATAAACGCCTGCAGGATTCACGATGAAAACGCGACCGTTTGAAAATAAAGAACCGTCGAATTGAGTAGCTGCTCCCGAAATCCTGTTTAGCACAGCCGCATCGATACCAGGCTGATTAAACGTGACAGACTGGCCGGTGCTTGTATTGAAGTTATTCCAGTTGAGAATCGCTCCGTTGGCGGTGTTCAAAACAGTATCGTTACCCCACGCGGCTGAATCGAGACCTGCTGCACTTTCGAGGTCCCCGGTACCCAATGCAAATACTGCTGAAGTGTTGAAAAACAGGCAATATGTCAGAAAATATAATACAGCTTTTCTAAAATAGTGCCTTTTTAAGATTGTTCTGAAAGTTATCATTTTTCCTTCTCCTCGCTATTTATAAAACCCTAAATTTTTCATTTTTACATATCCTTTATTTTCAGCTCGATAACGTAATCGAGTGACATTTTTACCATCGCAGCATAAAGCTGACGCTCACTCTGCCTTTGCCTGTCCCTGTATCTTCTGTTGCTTTGAGCGGATAGCCGTAATAGCATGCTCCGCTGAAATTTTTACCTAAACCGAAATTCAAACCAACACCGACTGAAAACAGGTCCTGATTGGCTTTTTCACCGATTACCGGATTTTTTATTATTGCCCTGCCATAATCGAAAAAGACAAGCGGAGATAATTTTTTAAGCTCAAAATAATTGTTTTTCTTTTCCTTCGTTTGTTTTTCTTCAGGTTTGCCGGCATCTTCAGCTTCATTCGGTTCTGTAGCGGCATGATATTTTAACCAGTCGAATTCACATTGAATCGAAGCTAATATGCCGCCGTCAGCGATTATTTCATACTCATCGTAACCTCTTACAGAGTACATGCCGCCGAATGAGGTCATTTTTGCAGGAACTAATCTTGTGTCACTTGTTATCCACTTGAAAGTGCTTCTGAGCTGTTTGTATTTTTCTTTATCGAGATATTGACTATGACCTGCGGATAAAGTGTAAATGGTGAAGTAAGGCTCTGCGTTTGTGCGTGCGAGATTGAATCTCTCATCACTTGAGCCGCCTGCGCTTCTTGAGATATTAAATCCTAAAGATGTATTCGATGTGTCCTGTGTTCTTGATAGCTCGGCACCGGCACCCACAATGTCCATATCCACATCTGAGCCGGCAGTCGGGAATAATGAGGGAGTGACCTTGCTCGACTCATTGCTGTAAGAGCCGGTAACA
>CAYSHS010000106.1:0-9482 GCA_964430845.1 uncultured Pirellulales bacterium
CTGCATATATTTCCATTTTTGGAAGAGAGCATCTGCAAGGCTGATTATCAAAAGTGCGATTGCTACTCGTACCAGGAGACCAAGAATTATTTTCGCGGTGATTGAAAGTATCTGTTCGGAATACGCCCATCGGAGCGAAGCGAATGTTTCGAGCTTGTTCTTAATATAAAACCAGACGATAAGTGAGACGAAGACAAGTTTGAGGATTGATACCAAAAGCTTGACGAACGACTGCATATTTACAAGCTTGCTGAAGCCTTCGACAGGATTGAGCTGGCTGAATTTCAACTCCAGGGCTTTCGGAGAAAAGTTCAGCCCGCTTACGGCAATGCCTGCTAAAATCGTTCCCACAAGAAGAGCGCCGAGAATCGGACTGATTAAAATTATCGAGTCAAGAAAACCGGCGCTAAAATATTTCAAAAAGTTTTGCGAATCTGAAAAAACACTGTTATCACATGTGAAGCCAAGTTTCATTTGCTTTTCACACCAGTTAAAAATTGACGGGCCTAATATTGCAATCATCGCGATTAGAATTATCAGTGTCGCGATTGATGACAGCTCCTGGCTCTGTGCGACCTGGCCTTTGTCTATGGCTTTTTTGATCTTTCGCGGCGTTGGCTGTTCTGTTCTTTCTGCTGCTGGCTTGTCTGGCATGAAAACTTCCTGATATATAATTAAATTGGCAGTAACTTATTCATAAGCTCGGCAAATTCCGAAACAAAAGAGCTGATAAAAGGTATAAAAAGTGCCATCATAAACAGGCCCAGCCCGACACGAACAGGCAGGCTGATAAAAAGAATATTCATTTCAGGAACAATTCGTGCGAAAATTGCAAGTATGACCATCAGGAGCAAAAAGGCGGCTAAAATCGGTGCAGATAATTTGAGTCCCGCAACAAGCATCGCCGAGCCTGCTTTGACCGTTCCGCCTGCAAGAGTTCCTATCGTTGGGATGCTGCCTATCGGAAATGCCTGATAGCTTTGCCAGATTATCGAAAGAAAAAGATGATGGCCATTGGCGCTGAGAAACAGCAGAATGAAAATCATTTCCAGCAGAGAGCCGAGCGGCTGAGTGCTCTCTCCTGTCAGGGGATCCAATATTTCCGCCATACTGAAACCAATCTGATGCTCTACGATTCTTCCACCGATTTTTACCGCTGAAAAAATGCACGTTGCGATAAGGCCGAGAGCAAGTCCATAAAGTGCTTCGTTAAAAATCAGTAATATTGCCTGGGGGACGGAAACCTGGGCCGAATTCAAACTAAAAGGAACAAGCATCGTAAAGAAAATAGACAGAAGAATTGCCATAGCGGCTTTTATCGTAACGGGAATAGTTGTCCATCCGAATACCGGAAGTATTAAAAAAAATGCAGATAGTCTCGTTAAGACCATCACAGGGCTGAGCAGCTTTTCGATCATAAGTTCCATTTATGTCAATGCCCGATATTTTGAATATAGCTGAATATTTCGTTGCAGAATCCAAGCATAATTTGAAGCATCCAGTTGGCACAAAAAATAGTAACAGCACCGACCGCAAGCAGCTTCGGAACAATAGTTAATGTCATATCGCGTATTGAAGTTACCGCCTGCAGTAAAGTCACAATTATACCGACAATCATGCACGTTCCCAAAACCGGCGCCGACAATAGCAGGGCGGTCTCGAGAGTATGCCTGCCCAGATAGATAACAAAACTACTATCCATTACGTTCTCCTTTATCGTTCAAGAGTGCCTTATATTTCATAATACCCTGGAACAAAGCACGAAGCACAGGTTAATTAAAGCTCAGACTGATACTTTTTGCCAGCAGTCCCCAGCCATCCACGAGAATAAATAATATCAGCTTAAAAGGCAGAGAAATCATTACAGGGGGAAGCATCATCATACCTGCGCTGAGCAGAATGCCTGCGATAACCATATCAATCAATAAAAACGGTATAAACAAGAGACAGCCAATCTCGAAAGAAGTTCTAAATTCGCTGATAATAAAAGCCGGCGTAACTATGTGCATATCCAAATCCATCGCACTTGACGGAGCCTGTATTTTTGCCATCTTTACAAAAAGTGCAAGGTCTGCTTCTCTGCACTGGCGCAGCATGAACTCCTTGACACAGGAGATTGCTACGTTCGATGCCGCCTGGAAGTCAATCTCCTCAGCCAAATACGGCTTAACCGAATAAGTATTGATTTTAGAAAAAGTAGGTGCCATTGTGTATAAAGTAAGGAATAGAGCCAGTCCGATAATTGCGATTGTCGGGGGAATAGTCTGTGTAGTCAAGGCGCGCCTTACGAAGGAAAGCACAATGACAATTCTCGTGAAAGATGTCATCATCACAAGCAGGCTGGGCAGAATGGCCAGGCCGCTGAAAATGATTACAAGCTTTACAGGTGTTGACCAGTCTTTGCCCTCACTCTCGGATGCAATCGATTTGTCTATAACAAGTTTTAAGTCTGAAATTGAGGGTAGCGAATTGTCTGGTGCGGTATTCGAAGAATTTACAGGGTCGATTGACATCGAGGGATTCTGGATTCCGAGAGAGTTTAAATCTATTTGTCCTGCACGATTAAAATTATTCGTGTTTTGCCCAAGGCATAAACCGGAAATAATAAAAATTAAGGAAAGAGATAGCAAAATTTTAGAAGCTTTGTAAATCATGTTGATATTTTCAATCTATTTCGTTTTCCTGAATTGATGTATGCGATGAGAATTCGGTAAGGTCCGCCAGTTTTCTGATATTTTCGTTCGTGCTTCCTATAAGCAGCCGGTGGATACCTATTTCTATAAGATGCACCGATTTGTGAGGACCCAGATGAACAGTTTCAATAACACGGATTTCCCTGCCCTGCAAATTGGCAATTCTGGGCAGGAATTTTCTTGTCATAAAAACAGCTCCTGCACCAAGAGCTACGATTAGAACGACAGCAATCATTATTTTATAAAATATTTCAGTACCGTTTAATGTTGAAGACCCGGTAAAATCTGTATCATTAGAAAAAAAGCCTGTTGGTTGATTTACCGGAGTTTGTTTTGCCCGGTTTAAATCTCCGGCCTGCTTTTCTTTTTCCATTGAATTAGAATCTGAACCTGCTGAGCATAAAAATAATATAAGGCCGCAAATAGCAACCGTTGATATTAGTAAAACGTTCTTTTTCAAATATTTGGCTGTGTTTTGATTCACGTTAAGTCCATCTTTTTAAATAGCTACAAATTCATCATACAAATCCTATAGAGATGCAAATTATGTACCAAAAATAAGACAGGCGATATTGAATTGCAAAGGCAGATTTGGCGGAGTTATAAAAAATATATGTTCAATAAATTTACAACCATGTATTATTAGTTTTGCCTGAGAATAGCAATAAAGATGTCTGATGTTTTGGAACCTGGACCGTCGGGTGCTGCCCATTCACCTCCTGCGCCTGCGCCCCAGGAATAAACGGACCATTTTGGAGGAGGTCCGAGCACACTCGACTGGTTTTGTGTATCGAACATGGAAGCTAAAGAGGCTCTTATGTATCTTGCGGTAACTTCCGCCCGCATTGCAGAGATTATCCATTGTTCCTGCTCGGTTTGTTCTTCGGGAGCGAGACCGAGAACGTAAAGTGTTATGTGTTCCCTGCCGGCACCATTCTGCAGATCAGTGCAGAAACCGGATAAATACTTTTTTGCCGATTCGTCAAGTTCAGCTTTGCCATGCTGAAAATGAACGTTGGCAACGGAGAAGTTGTTTGTTTTCGCGGTTATTTGTGCAGGCATTGTCGTTGAAGATTTTTTAAGTTTCTCGAAAATCCTGCGAAGCTCTTCCTTTCTCGCGTCCAAAGTCCTCGTATCGGGTTTTTCATCCGGCTCATCTATATTATATTTTGATTTGAGGCTGCCAAGCTCGGGTTTGTTCTGTCTTCCGAAGAGCGTACCGAGACCGACGTAACGAATAGATTCCAAAAAAGCATCCCTGCCTTTATCGAAAAGCTCAGGGTCCTGAACATCGGCGAGAGTCAGCAGCATAACAAAAAACGTAAGCAGCAGGGTGACCATGTCCGAATATGTCACTATATATCCCGGTACTTTCGGGGAATCATCGCTGCTTGCCTGACGCTGCCTTCTCAATTGTAAATGCTCCTTTGCAATAATGAAATTTCCACTTTGCGCTCCGAATCGATGGAATTATCCGGGGATGTACTATCGCTAAGAGTGCCTGCAATTGAAATACTGAAACGGTCTTTATCGATATTATGCTTCAATGACAGGTAGGATATTACCGCCCATGAGCGCTGGAGACCAAGAGATACACTGTCCTGGTCGCTGGTTGCCGCTCTTTCACTTATAACTATTCGGTTTGGCATCCCGGCGAGGAATGGAGCCATATCGTCGAGCATGTTTCTTCCTTCGGTTGAGACTAACGGACTATTGCCCCAAAACATATTCGATGAGGACATAAGGAAAACCATACCGTTATCTAAATCATCCGATTGCTGCTCGTTGAGCAGGCCTTCATTAAATCCATCGTTCAAAGTTGGTTTTTCACTGCCTTTATCAAGCTCACTGACATATTTAACCGGGGTAATATAATTGAGCGCATCTCTGTCACTTTTTCGAGTCGGGGTAATCGAAGTCAGAGCTGTCGAATAGATCACCCTCAGTTTTTTGAAAACCCTGTTATCGAAGGATGAAAAGCTCAGAAGAAGCACAAAGAATGTCAGCAGAAGTGTCATGCAATCGCTGAATGTCACCATCCATTCGGGTGCGCCAGGTGCACTTTCTTCTTCCTGAGGTAAATTTCGACGTCCCATTATACCGTAGCCTTTACTTCCCTTCTTCTGCTCTGGGAGACAAAAGCCTGCATCTTTTCCCTTATGACGGTCGGGCTGTCACCCTCGGAAATGGCGCAAACTCCTTCCACTATCATTTCCTTTGCTGTTGTTTCCGCCTTCGAGTAAATGCCGAGTTTTCCGGCCAGAGGAATAAAAATCAGGTTAGCGACAAAAGCACCATAAAATGTCGTAAGCAATGCGACTGCCATGCCGGCACCGATCTGGTCTGGTGAAGATAAGTTTTTGAGCATTTGAACAAGCCCGATGAGCGTTCCAATCATTCCGAAAGCAGGAGCGGCGGCTCCCATAAACTCCAGGATTTTCTTGCCTGTCGAGTGGCGGTCTTTCAGGTACTCAATTTCAAGTGACAGCAGGTCTCTTATAGTTTCAGAATCCTGGCCGTCAACAAGCATCTGCATTCCTTTAACAAAAAACAAATCGGTAAGCTTGGGTATCTCCTGTTCGAGAGCCAGGGCACCGTCACGCCTGTTTATAGCGGCGAAGTTGACCATGTTCTGAATAATGTCTGTAGGCGGCGGTATTTTTGTTACGATAGTTTTCTTTACAATTGAGAAAATTCCGAGAAACTGTGGTAGAGAAAAATGTATCAATGTGGCGCATAACATGCCGCCTACCGTTAATGCCAGCGAAGGAATATGTATGAACGCCTTCCACATCCCGCCGGCAACGCAGGAGCCGATAACAACGAGAAAACCCAGTAATACTCCTATTATCGTTGCAATATCCATAAAACTACTTCATCTCCACGATTTGTTTCAGTCTTCTGCTCAATTCAGCCGCAAGCTCAGGCTTTGTTGCTGACATATCAGCGAGCAGTTTGGCCTTTGTCCTGTCGCCCATATAATAAAGAATCTTGACTGCATCATCGAAGCTGCTTTTAATCGTATTTTCTTTGCCTGAATCCGCTGTCGTGCACATGTTGCTTATTATTACACTTGCGCTGCTCGAATCCATTTTGTCATACGTAGCCGCAATCGAAGCAAGATTATTGGTCTCTGTATGATTTATCTCAAGCCTGCTCTTTATCAGCTTGTCCCGTTCACTTTTTATATTGGCAGTAATGGAAGCAAGCTCAATCTGCAGGTTATTCAGTTTCTCGATGTCCTGCTTTAATATATCCTGGGTTAGCTGAAGCCTTTGCTCGCGCACCTTGAGGTTATCGAGTTTTTTATCGTAATCCTGCATTTTATTGCGAAGCTCATGAATCAGGTTATTAAGCTGCTGCTCTGTCAGGTATTTTGTAGTCGGCTCGTAGCTGGTGATTTTATGAGCTGCGGCAGCTTCGATATTATCAGGCTGCTCTGCCGCCTGGGCTTCCCGGTACGCCTGCTCTTTAGCGAGAGATTCCCTTCTGCTTTGGGTTGCGAACCACACAAAAGCAAAACTGCCTGCAAAACTTACCAATCCCAATACAGCGGTAAGTAATATGAATTTTTTACTCACTTTTTGTCTCCTGATTGATTAAACTTAAACGTATTGCGGGCATCTTGCCCGCGAATGCATGGGCGAGATGCCCATGCTACAATATTGAGTTTTTTCAAATTCCTTTCTAATTAGCACGAACAAACAATACAAACGCTTCTTCATCCAGGTCTTTTTGTTCTATTTTTTCCTGTTCTTCTATATATTTTTCTTTTGCTTCAGCTCGTAATTTTTCCATGCCTTCCTTGGCTTTTCTTAATTGCAATACTTCCTTTATCTTTTGTTTTTGCTGCAATTCAAGCTCTTGTATTTTTTCTTTAAGCTGTTCATTTTTTTTATTACTTGCCGCGGAATATTTCAAAAAAAACTCCTGTTCGGCCAATCGTTTCTTTGGACTGTTACCTGCAATGTCTTGAATCATGTTTTCCAAAATTTTCTTTTGCACTAATAATTCCCCGCGGGTCGCCGCGAGTTGCCGGGTTAGAGCAAAAAGTTCCGACCTTGCTTTCTGCTCCTGCATTTTTCTTATGTCAAGAACACGCTGTAGTCTCCATACAAATTTTCTCATAACTCATATTTTTTTATTTACCGACCAAGCAAATGATCCCATGATTTCGTTATGGCAGTCAATCTTTGCAGAGTCTCATCGAATCTTGTTTTTTCTCTTACAGGCTGGATTAGGAATTCGCGTATTTTGTCAATTAAGGCAATTGCCCCGTCAATCCGCCTGTTGCTTCCCGAAGAAAAGGCGCCGATATTTATCAAATCTTCGGCGTCTAAATAAGTAGCATAAATTTCCCTGAGCTTCTGTGCGGCGAGCTTGTGCTCTTTGCCTGTAACTACAGGCATCAGCCTGCTGACGCTCTGTAAAATGTCCACTGCCGGATAATGTGCTCTTTCCGCCAGTTTTCTCGACAGAACTATGTGACCATCGAGCAGGCTTCTGGCGCTATCGGCAACAGGGTCGGACAAATCGTCGTTTTCAACAAGAACAGTAAGAATCCCTGTAATGCTCCCTGTTTCAGCACATCCTAATCGCTCGATAAGCCTGGGCATGAGTGCGAAAACGCTCGGACAGTAACCCTTGGAAGCAGGCGGCTCACCGGCAGCAAGACCTATTTCACGCTGAGCCTGTGCAAAGCGTGTCAGGGAATCCATCATAAACAGTACATTTTTTCCGATATCTCTGAAATATTCTGCTATAGTAACAGCAACGAATGCTGCCTTGACTCTTTGAATCGGCGGGGAATCCGACGCGGCAACGATAACTACGCTTCGTGCCAAACCTTCCGGGCCAAGGTCTGATTCGAGGAATTCCCTGACCTCGCGTCCCCGTTCGCCTATCAGCGCGACTATGTTGACATCTGCATCGCTCGAATTGGCAATGTCACCGAGAAGAACACTTTTTCCCACGCCGCTGCCTGAGAAGATGCCGACACGTTGTCCTCTGCCGCAGGTTAATATGCCGTCAATCGACCTGATTCCAAGAGCCAGGGGTTTTGTTATTTTCTCCCTGCTAAGCGGCGGGGGGCTGTTTGCATCCAATGCTTTCTTGTCTTTGCCTTCTAATGGCCCCTTGTTATCAATCGGCTCTCCAAGTCCGTTTAAAACTCTGCCAAGCACACTTTCACTTAACAAAATATACCGAGGCGCAGTGAGGGTAGTTACTGTGTCGCCCGGTGATATACCTGAAATATGCTCCAGCGGTAAAAGAATAAGATGATTGTCCTGGAAACCGACTACTTCAGCTAATACGCGCTTGCCTTCGCGAATATGTATTCCGCACAACTCACCTAATCCGGCTGACGGGCCATTCGATTCGACGGTAAGGCCTGATACTCTCACAATCGAACCCCGGAAATTCAGCAGATTCACATTGCCTAAAGCAGCGTGAAGTTTTTCAAAATCAATCGAACAATCCAAGGCTAAACTTTCAGCCATTTCTTATTGTACCTTTCCAAGAGCTTCAGCGATTTGCTCTAATTGCTCGTCAATGAGCGAAACAATAGTTCCCCTGGGACTTTTCAAAATACACTCTGCACGTCCTACATTTGGGTCGGCAACAAGTTTTATGTTGTCCAGCATTCCATTTTTTTCCTTATCCTGAATTTTCCGCCATTCCTCGAAATCTTCCGGATTCAAATGTACGGCTAAATCCTGATGTATAGGAGAGTTTTTAAGCACTTCTTTTATAATAGATTCGATTTCATAGTCTTTGGTTTCTATCTTGTGCATTAAAATTTTTCGTGCGATTTCAATCGAAAGTTTTGCAGTTTCAGCACTCCTGCGTGCAATAATATTTTCGTAAAGTTCCTGCACTTTAACAGCGGCGGCGTTTAATGCCATACAGGCGTCAGTCAGCTCTTTTTCTTTGTCCCGAAATGAAAAATCATTCCCGCGCCTGTTAAGCTGAAAATCAGCTCTGTCAGGCGCAGGACAAGAATCTAAAATTGTTATCGATTCAATCTTATCAGGTAAATTGATTGAAATTTGACTGAACATCTTGTTACTCTTCTATAAAAGCAATCTCACCTTTTTCATTTTTTTCACGAAGTATCTCGGTGATTTCTTCCCTTGCGCTTTCGATATCTTCTTTCTTTGGCGCCGACATAAGCGAGACTTCCTCGTCTAATGCCGCGGCTGCTCTTTCGGAAATATTGGATTTTATCTTATTGACGATTTTATCATCGGCTTTATGTAATGCCAGAGCCATTTTCCGGGAATCAATTCCACGAACGGATTCCTGGAGTGACCTGTCGGTTATCAGGGGAATATCGGTCCAGAGAATCATCAGCTTGGATACCATTTCGCCCGCCTCTTTGTCTTTTTCTTTAACGGCATTTACCAGGCCGTCACGAAGCTCCTTGCTTAGGTTTCGCAGAATAACTGCAACTTTTCGCAAAGGCTGTTCAGGTTGCGCAGCCGCAGGCTGACCGGTATCAGTCGAAGCTGTTAAAGCTTCAAGACGCTTGCAGATTGTTTCTGCTATTCGCATCCTGGCTTCCAGAGTCACCGTTTCGCTTTTTGCCATCCTGCTTATTGCATTGAATCTTATTCCATCATCAAGAAAGCCAAGCAACTCGGAGCTTTTTTTCGCAGGAAGCTCTGACAAAACCACTGCAACAGCCTGGGGATGCTCACCGCCAAGAACAGACGATAATGTTTGTGAATTTGCAGTACGAATCGGGATGAAAGGGTCGCGTTTGTGAAGCAGTGAGCGAATTTGTGT
>CAYSHS010000107.1:0-9431 GCA_964430845.1 uncultured Pirellulales bacterium
TTGCAATTGCCACTCTTTGCTGCTGGCCTCCGCTAAGCTCTGTGGGTCGATGTTTGAGTCGATGTCCCAGACCTACCATTTCAGCCAGCTCTATCGCTCGCTCTGAGCTTTCGTACTCAGTAAATCCCTGGTAAAACATAGGCACCTGTATATTTTCGATTATGTTCAACTGGCTTATAAGGTTAAATGACTGGAAAATAAATCCGATGCGTGATCCGCGTATCATAGATAAGTCATCGTCGTCAAGCACAGAAACACTTGTCCCACCAAGCAGATAGTCTCCGCTTGAGGGTCTGTCAAGACAGCCTATCATATTCAATAGTGTAGATTTCCCCGAACCGCTGGGACCCATTATAGCTACGTATTCACCGGCAGAAATTGTAAATTCGATATTCTTTAACACCCGCAATTCCACCGGGCCGAGATAGTAATTCTTACATAGCTGTCGCATTTCGAGAATTGGTGAATTACCATCGAATTTAAAATCTTCTTGTGACTGCTGTATCACCTTGTTTATTTCCTTAAATGCTTATTACTATCTTTATTATCACTTAATTTCCAACACCGCCTGTTCTCACCCTGCGTTCCTTATGAGCCTGCACCACTACCACGAGCACCACCAAAACCTCCTTGCGACGTACCGCCACCGCCGCTTCTCCTTGCACCTGTACCACCGCCACCGCCGCTTCTCCTTGCACCTGTACCACCGCCACCGAAACCTCCCCCCTGCATACCGCCACCGCCCGTTCCCCGGTCCCCACCCCGGTTCTGCATGAACTGTTCATATTGCTGTCTTTGTTCTTCGGTCATGTTTTCCAAATCAATTGCAGGTATTCCACCCATACCGCCTCCTCTACCGCCCTGCATTCCCCTTCGCGGAGATTGAGTATTATCTACCGGAGGAGCTTCACCTTCAGGAGTAGGAGGAATTTCCTGAAACGAAGCTGAAGCGGAATCCGTAAATGGAAGCGGATTAAGCAATACTACTTCACCAACTTCCAAACCGCTTTTAATTTGAACATAAGTATCATTGAAGGCTCCCGTTTGTACTTCACGTTCTTCGGGCTGTCCACCGGAATTTATAACATAACATATTTTTCGTCCTAATCGATTTGATATAACCTGAACAGGAACCTGAATTACGTCATCATATTTTTCAACAAGAATATTAACTTTGCAGGACATCCTGCTTTTAAGAAAATCATGGATACCATTAATTGCCACAAGCGTCTGGTAAACCTTTGTATCAGGATTCATCATGCCCCGTGACTGGTCCGGCAGCGGCGCCACTTCGAGAACCTCACCATCCAATACCATGTCAGGAAAAGCATCCATAACTATTGTGGCTTTTTGTCCTGCTCGAACTTTATCTACTTCTGTTTCATGGACACTTATTTCAGCAACCATTGAAGAGGTATCAGGCATCGAAATAACTGTCTGGCCCGGAAATACTGATTCACCTTCTGCAATTATTCCGCTTCCTCCCGTACTTCTCCCACTGCCTCCCCGCATCATCCTCATCGTATCAGACTGGCTGCCTTCACCATATACAACAAGCCCGGGATCTGTTGCTGTTATTGTACAATATCGGATTTGCTGCTCTAATGACTTAACCTGGTTCTGCTGTTCTTCATAAGTCATCCTGGCGCTGCTTAGACTGCTTTTGGCTTGTGCTTCTCTTGAACGGCACTGTGCATATGTACGCTGGAGCCTTCGCCTGGCTTCAATATAATCACTTAATGACTGCTCAGCGCTTTTAGGGAAATCATAATCCAAAAACAAATTTAAATTTATTTGAGAATTCTGCAGTGAGAACTCGCGACTTTTCAGCGTAAGCTCATCTCTTTGTAATTCCAGGTCGGAAACATAGTTGGCATCATGAAGTTTTCTCGTACCTGCTAATGTATCCTGCTGAGTCTTTAAGTTACCTTCAGCAATAACTATATCGTCCTGTCTCGATTTCAATTGCTGCCAGGCAGAAGAGCCGGCTAATACATTAGGATCTTTCCTTATCTGCTCAACTAAAGGATGAATTAATTCTGCCAGCTTAATACTTCCACTGTCATTGCTCACTTGATTCGAGTCTGCAGCAGGTAGTATTCTATTTACATCTTCAATAAGTTGATTAGCAAGTTCTCCTCCTAAATACTTTTGAAGATCCAAAAGAGCAAATCTTACATTTAACTCTGCGTTGGAAATATTACTTTCATTATCTATAAGCTGGATTTGATAGGACTCCTGACTTGAAGTTACCCTTTCACCAGCACTTGTCAGAGACAGTTTTTCCTGCACCAATCTATCTTCCAAAACCGATGAATCCAACTGTACCAGCACTTTATGATTTGCCACATCTTCCTGTGTAATATAAGTACCGGCCGGTACGATGCTAAGAATAGTGATTTCTGATACATCTCTGTTTCTCTCGACCTTTACCTTATACTGTTTAGATTCATGCGCTCTTATACTGCCGCCTTCGGTTACAGTAATGGTCAATGGTCCCCTGCCAACTGTATAAGTGCCTCCTGTGGAAGCAACAACAGTATTTAATTTTGTGGTTGCCCATAAACCCGCACCACCAAGAGCGGCTATTATAAGAATTAGAAAGACCCACATTCCCGCCTTCCTTTTTTTGGGTCTATGAAGACTCGGACTTGATGACATATTCACATTTGTTTTCGTACTCATTCTTTACTTTGCTCCCACATACCATCTGGTTTAACTTGTAGAATTCCTATATCGCTGTAAAAGTTCAGCTTCGACAAGGTGTGATCGACTAAAGCTGCAATCACCTGGTTTTGTGCTTGTACTAAAGCATCTTCCGATTCAAGCAAAAGCCGCACTGTTCCCTGTCCAAGCTCCAGCAGCATCCTCTGCTGCTCGACTCGTCTTCTGGCTAATTCCAGGCTTATCGTCTGAATCTCATAACTTCTGGTTGTCTCGACAAGGTCTCGATAGTCCTGACGAACTTCAAGCTTGATCCTGTCCAAGTCCTGATCATAACTTCTTTGCTGCTGCTGAAGTGAAATAAGAGCTTCACGATAAGAGTTGCGCTCGGATAGCTGGTCAAAAGGCAAATCAGATTCCATCGAAAGTGTATAGACTCCTTTATGAAACTGAAGCCTGGTGAATTCATCGTTTTCGGAAGGAGAAGTTACATTTGCAGTTGCAACAAGATTCGCCTGTATTCCAAGACCCTCTTGAGCCAGGACAAGTTTTCGTTCCGTATCTTCGAGCGAATCTTTCGTATTAGCCAAATCCAGGCGTTTTTCCAATGCAATCTCAATTGCATCTTCTGCGTTATATTCAGGTTTGCTTACACCGATATTGCTTAATGCCGTCAATTCGTTGGGGTCAAGTGAAATATCAACTTCTATCGGTAAAGATAATGTAATTTTGAAATTATCAAGCGTCTGAGCATATCGCTGCTCTGCCGAAATGAGACTATTTTCAGCAGTGAGCATTCTCTGACGCGCTTCGTCTGCATCTGATTGCGGCCTTTGGCCTACCTCAACTTCCATCATAAGCTGTTTCGTGGAATCAAGCTGCCTTTCGTAACTGGCCCTGCTTATTTCCAGGCTTTCCTTTTGTTGTAAAACCTGGTAATACTGGCTTATAATATTAACTACAAACTGCTGTCGGTAACGGTTGAATGTACGTACCTTATATAACATGCTTCGTTCGGCCTGAGTGAGATTTTCCCATGCGGATTTTGCCCCGCCGCGCCCCAGCAGAGGAGCAGTTACATTTGATGTAAGCACTGAACCCAATGTAGTATATGGATCGCCTGTTAGAAAACGTGTCCAATCGATGGATAGTCCTACATTAGCTAAAATCCCGCCGGCAGTAATAAATGCCTGGTCAACTCCTGAACTGGAAGTAAGACTTTCACTTTCTGTACCTGCATTATTACGGTAACTTGCATCAAATGTGCCGAACCATTGCCTTTCATACTGATGCCGTGTTGATGTAAGATTCAGTGCTGTACTGTAAAGAGATTCTTTTTGCGATTGATATTCCCTGCTGTATTTTGTGGCAATTTCCACTGCGTTTTGAAGCGACAGAACACCGGAAGAAGGTATCAGCTCGGAAATTTCTTCGTAGGTTGGTACTTTGTCGTAGATCTTATAATTTGCCATTTCCCCGAAGTTTGGGTCCCATTTCTCACTAATAATCGCGTAGGCATCTCGATCAGCTTCATCCACGAGCTTCGCCGGGCTTTTGCAGCCACCCATAAGTCCAGTAATCACAAACAGTAACGTAAAAATACATAATGCCGGCTGATATTTCTTTATCATAAAATTCTTCTTTATTCTTAATTTCTCATAGAAAATACAGTTTTGCCTATCTATACAACTTCTTATCTTATCCAAAACTTTCATTTTACTATATAAACATATAAAAGAAAAGACAAAAATCCTTGTCTTATCCTCCTATTTAATTAAAAAACCACTTTTATTTAATTTGTATATCGCTGAGAAAATGCTAAAAATACGAATTTTTGAAATTCTTTTGAATTTCCATCAAGAGAAAAAATTGATCGAATATTGACTATTAAAGTGCATAATCTAAATCCGTTCTTTTAGAAAAACCGGCAGAGCAACTAAGCTCTATTATATTATTTTAGCACTTCATACGCAAATATACTATTATAGTTCAAAAAAAACAGAATTTAATGTATAACAAGCACTAATTTTGTTGCAGAAATTATTAAATATCTGTAAACTCATCTTGATTAAATGAATGAAATAAAATGGCGGCGTAGCCAAGTGGCTAAGGCGACGGTTTGCAAAACCGTTATTCCCCGGTTCGAATCCGGGCGCCGCCTTTCATTTTGTATCATAAACGAAATGTATCGTTTTTCTTGATGACTTTGATGAGTTTTTGTGGTTATTAGCATGGAAAAAGCCCGGGAACGAAGGGTCGAACATAGATTGCAATACCGCTGGCCGGTTCGATTCATTACTGATGGTGATAGTCTCCCCTTTCAGGGGCAGATTGTCGATATTTCCAGTGAAGGAATGGCCTTTCTATGTCATTCCGACCAAAGCCGCTTCGATACGGGCAAGCAGTTGAAAGCTGTTTTTGGTGTTCCGCATTTCGGCTCCGATGAGCTTTTCGATACCATTCTTTTTGAACGTATCGGGCATGTTAGACGAATTGATAAGCCAAGCAGCCAGGTTTATCGAGTTGCCATTCAGTTTGCTTCGCCGCTTTTTTTCAGGCCGGGAGAGCAGGGAATTGATGAAATTGATATTCAGCAAAGACTCGACACCAAAAACTTCTCTATCATAAAAGCTGAAGAAACAGCAAGAGCTTACGATGAAGCCCTGACTAAAGCGCAAAAGCAATTGAGACTACACGCACAGGCCAAAGCAAAGATAGAGGAAAAACTAAAAACTGAGATTGAGGACAGATCGCGAGCTCAAGCAAGATTAAGAGCTGAAGCTGAAGAAAAAATCCGTCACTTTGCAGAAAATACTGCAAGATTAGAAGAAAAATTACATGCGAAAGAAAAAGAAATAGCAAAATTTACTGCTATTACAGAAAAAACAGAGAAAAAGATAAAATCCCTTGAAGAGCAGCTTGTTAAGGTCAAAGAGCAGGCTTATAAGGAAATTACCCGCATCAGAACAGAAACTGCTGATGCAATAAAGCATATAAAAGCGAAGTCTAAAAACGAATCCCAACAATCTCCGAAGAAGGATTTGCTGAAAAAAGTCGATGATTTTATCTCGGACAGGAACAAAATTTTTTAGCCCAAAGCGTTATGATTGCAAATATTAATAATAGAATCATCGAAGTTATCGAAGAAGACATTACGAATATGCAAACAGATGCGATAGTCAACGCTGCTAATGCTCAATTGGTCATGGGAGGCGGTGTTGCCGGTGCAATTAAAAGAAAAGGCGGTCCCAAAATCCAGCAGGACTGTGATAAAATTGGCGGTACGTTTGTGGGCGGAGCGGTTATAACTACTGCCGGAAATCTTAAAGCGAAATATGTGATTCACGCTGTCGGGCCGCGTATGGGGGAAGGCAATGAGGATGAAAAGCTAAAGAACGCGACACTGAATTCGCTGAAGCTGGCTGATGATAATAAACTTAAAAGCATTTCATTTCCGGCGATTAGCACAGGCATCTTCGGATTTCCGATAAAAAGATGTGCCCAAATAATGATTAAAACAACGGTAAATTATCTCAACAATAAAACTGAGCTTGAAAAAGTAGTGTTCTGCCTGTTTTCAAAAAACGATTATGATATATTCGCGGGCGAGCTGAAAAGTATATGTAAATAGAATGTCTTTATTTTCGTAAATTTGTATAGTTTTAAGCATCTCGATAAGATGCAACTTAAGAAGATAATAAAATTTTTGGAGGTAAGAAAATGCAATTCTCAGAAAGCAAAAACAACCATGTATGTCCAAACAAATTGAACAATCACAAAAATAACTGGTGGATGCTATTACCCGCGGCAGGACTGGTATCGCTGATATTGTTTTTCGACACAGGTAAAGGTGTTGAGCCTGCATCTTTAACTAAAGCTGATGTCAATAAACCTGCAGCGGCTGAAGATACTGTGCAAAAAAGCATTATCGCTGAAGGCGCTCAGCTAAAGCTGGTTTCCAGCGCTTTTAAATTTACCGAAGGTCCTGCAGTCGATAAAGACGGTAATATCTATTTCACGGACCAGCCTAACAACAAAATCCATAAATGGTCGGCGGAAGACGGCTCGATATCCGTTTTTCTCGAAAACGCCGGCAGAGCCAACGGCCTTTTCTTCGATAAAGAAGGAAACCTGTATGCCTGTGCGGACGAGCACAACCAGCTTTGGATGATTGATAAAGACGGCAAAGTTACGGTTCTGGTAAAGGACTATAACGGCAAGCTGCTGAACGGTCCGAATGATTTATGGATTTCGCCCGGCGGTGCGATATATATTTCCGATCCCTTATTTGCCAGAGATTACTGGGACAGAAGCCGTCAGAGTCAGCAGGAAGGCGGCGAGCAGGTTTACTACCTAAGCCCCGACAGAAAAACGTTTAAGCGTCTTACCGAAGACATGCGAAGACCAAACGGAATCGTTGGGACACCTGACGGCAAAACGCTATATATAGCTGATATGGGAGCTAATCAAACATTTTCATACAAGATTAATGATGACGGCTCCATTTCAGATAAAAAGCTGTTCTGCAGAATGGGTTCAGACGGAATGACTATTGATAATCTGGGTAATGTCTATCTGTGCGGTTCGGGTGGACTAACTGTGTATAATTCTGCAGGAGAGCTGATACAGAAAATTAATGTAGGAAGAGGCTGGACTGCTAATGTATGTTTTGGCGGTAAAGACAGAAAAACACTTTTTATTACATCCGGCACATCGGTATATACGCTTCAAATGAACGTAAAAGGTGTTCAATAAACTTTTTCAAGCGGCTAAAACTTGAACAAATTAAATCTTAGGCTATGAAAGCAGTATAATAACAAGGGCCTGTACCAAATTTCCTGGTACAGGCCCTTTAATATTCATAGCAGGAAATTATGTTTCCTTAATGTGAGCTTTTGTTAAAACTTGACATTACTCTTTTTGATTCTAAAATCACCGCATATGGCTGAATATACTATAAAAAAGAAGAAAAAGAAAAAAAACAGTCCATTCTTTGATTGGCTAACCTACATTATTTTAAGAATAGTAATAGTTTTTCTTTCCTTTTTCGATATTAAAACAAATCTCAATACAGCCTGTTTTCTCGGCAGGCTGCTGTGGAAGTATTATCGCCGCGGCAGAACCAGGGCACTGGATAATCTCAGGGCGAGTTTCCCGGAAAAAAACGAGAAATGGATTTGGGAAACTGGTCAGCGGAGCTTCGAGCAAATTGCCATGCTGGCAATGGATATATTGTTTACACCGCGTTTGGCAAAGAAATATAACTGGCCTGATTATGCTATTTTTATAAACGCCGAAAGGACAAAATGGATGATGCAGGAAAAACGCGGCCTAATCATGCTTACCGCCCATTATGGCAATTTTGAAATAATCGGGTATATGATGGGATTGTTCGGATTCAATATCTACGGCGTGGCAAGGCCTTTGGATAATAAATATATCAGCGATTACTTATATGGCGTTCGTAAACGATTCGGTCAGCAGATACTCGATAAAAAAGGTGCAGCGAAATATATGGAAAAAATTCTTTCCCGCGGAGCTACGCTATGTTTTATTGCTGACCAGGATGCCGGCAGAAAAGGCATATTCGTTGACTTTTTCGGCAGAAAAGCAAGTACATATAAAAGCATAGGCTTAATCGCCCTGTCATGCAATATACCTATTATAGTAGGATGCAGCAGGCGGATCGGAAATCTTTTCAAATTTGAAATGAAGACGAATCGCATAATAATGCCCGAGGAATGGGCCGATAAAGACAAACCCTTGGAATGGATTACCGCTCAATACACAAAAGCCATTGAGGATTTTATCAGGGAAGACCCGACTCAATACTGGTGGCTGCATCGTCGATGGAAACACAGACCAAAAAATGAAAAAAAATAAATTTTCTGTAAAAGCACATTTTTTTTATTACTGATATTATAATTGAACAAATTGCGGGATTTTGTGATATAATGATAAAATAACAGTTATATTTGATTTTATTGTAATGGGTTTTTTATGGGATTGTACGATAGAGATTATACTCAGGCGGATTTTAAATCTCAGTACCGATTTTCGCCGCAAATGAGCATGCCTCGAATTACACCTGTGGTCAAATGGCTGCTGATTATCAATGTCGCTGTATTTATACCCATGTATCTCAGTCCAAATAGAATCGGCGATTTCATATATAAATGGTTCTCAGTTAATCCTCAAAATACCCAGATGTCCCTGCAGCTTTGGAGAGTAATAACCTACCAGTTTCTACACTCTACTTCATTTATCTCGCACATATTTTTTAATATGCTTGTATTATTCTTCTTCGGACCGATGCTTGAAGGAATTTGGGGCAGCAGAAAATTTTTGACTTTTTATCTTATTTGCGGCGCCGCAGGCGGGATACTTTATCCGATATTGGCACAATTGGATGTGCTTCATAAAGCACCGCTCGTAGGCGCATCAGGTTCCATACTTGGTATGCTCGCCGCAGGGGCAATTCTGTTTCCCAATGCAATAGTCCTGGTAATGTTTGTCTTTCCGATGCGTTTCTGGATTCTGGCAATCATACTTGGTCTTGTAAGCATATTGAATCTCTTTGGAGGTGTTAACCAGGGCGGCGAAGTTGCTCACCTGGCAGGGATGGCTGCCGGAGCAGTTTATGTTCTTTCAGATTCATGGCGAGAAAGAATTAAATTTAAATATAGTGCAGGAAGATGGGAAAAGAAACTTGTAGAACAGCGAATTTTGCAGGTTGAGTTAGACAGGATTTTAGATAAAGTACATAA
>CAYSHS010000108.1:0-9419 GCA_964430845.1 uncultured Pirellulales bacterium
GTGGGTGAGCGTTTGTCGCGATATCATAGTCTGAAGCTCTTCTGCCGAGGAGCATGTCACGTACGCAGCCGCCTGCCAGCAGGGCTTCGCAGCCGTTGCTATGGAGTGTTTTTACGATTTTCAACGCAGCTTCTTTTTTTGTCACGATACCGTACCCTGTAAAATATTTACGTTCATAGTTCCCCATTTGCGGCGTTCAATTACCTGTAAACTTCCGTAATTATCAGGTAGTACGACCTCACTGCTTGTCCTGACAACAACAATACCATCGAGAGTAATTTTATTGCATAACGAATTTATTAAATCACCCAAAAGCGAACCCGGCTGTGCATCTTTACTTTTCACATAAGGAGGATCGACGAATACAAGATTGCATTTATGTCCTTTCGGAGCAATATCCAATTCGATATTAAAGGCGCTTCCCTTTATTACTCTCGATTTGTCGGCAAAACCTGCTTTGCCGATATTTTTTTTTAGAATTTGAACAGTATTCCAGTCTTTGTCAACGAAAGTAACAAACATTGCCCCCCTGCTCAACGATTCCAAACCCATCGAACCAATACCGGAAAACAAATCGGCTACAATTCCGCCTTCAGGCAAATCATAATTATAAAGCACATTAAAAAGCGATTCCTTTACCCTGTCTGTAACAGGCCTTGAAACCATCGTTTTCGGGCCAAATAAAATCATTCCTTTTTTTGTACCTGCAATAATTCTCATCGCAATAATATACCTAAACAATCCCCGGCAGGCGAGAAAATTCAGGTTATATCATAAATCAAAACATAAACTTTCGGAGTTTTCGCAAATAAAGGATGACCTGCGATACTGGTTAAGTAAAATCCCACAGGAGCGGATGGAGGCAGTTGAGTTCTTAAGAAAACAGCATTGTGGAAATTTACCAGGAATCAAAAAAGTCGTGAGGAAAAGGAAACTAAACTGATAATTAGTACCTTGCTGATATCGGAGGCTCTTGGTGAAAAGTAATATAATTTAATCACAAGATTTAATCTTGAAACAACTCATTAGCTTAATCACAACTACAAGCAAGGCGGCCGGACCTGTATTAATACACAAGAGTATAATCTATGGTCTATAAGAATTTTTGGGATCGAGATACTCATTCATCATTCTTTCTACCTCGAAACCATTATATTTGAGAAAATCGATATATTTTTGTAAACTGTAATACTTCTCATAAAACGCACCAAGACGGTTCCCACCTGACCATATTGTATAAGAGCGGACATTCATTATATAGGCTATTTCAGCAAGGTATAATTGTCCGCGTTTCTCAAAGAACTCAGCGGCCGGTAAATATTCAAATTCATATTCCATACTGCATCCGAGCTGAGGCTGCGCTAAAAACAATCTGTACCATTTTTCTGCTTCGTCATCCAGACCTTCTCTCTGGCAATCAATTCCAAAACTGTTATAGAGTCTCGTCAAACTTATTTGAGCTTTTTTATATAAAGGACTGTCGGGATAATCTGAAAGAAATTTCTTCCAAAAAGGCACAAGAGCTGCTTTGCCTTTAGCATGCCACACTGCTTCCCATGTAGCATAATCAGCATCATCGAGAATATCAGAATCAGGATAAAGGTCCTTGATTGCCTGCATAATATCTATTTTTTCCTTCCACCTGCCGCCTTCAGTCAATAAACCATCTACATACATCCTGAGCGGCTCAAGATTTTTTTCATTATTGTTTTCCTTAATCAGCGCGATTCGGTATTGTGCGTGTTCGTAATTACTTGACTGAATTGAAGGGTGATCGATTTCATATTTCTCTGTTAGAGACTTTTCATAATATTGCAAAGCTCTATTAAAATCCTTATGCTCGAAGAACCAATCTGCAAAATAGCGGCTTACGCATCTATTGTGTCCATGCAATGAATCCCACCATTGTTGCCATGCGGCTTTATCAGTGTATCCCTCATTATCCAGAGGTTTTTTCAGACCGGTTATTTCCTGAATGGCTTCGTTAATCAAGCCGGCATTATCAGAATATTCTATATCAATAGCATTAATCAAAAGGGGAATATCTTCAATAGTATAATCCGAATGGGATGTTTCGAGGCTACGCTTTGCTTTATCCTCTAAATTTGTGAGAATAAGAATAGAATCTACATCATTGCAGTCTCCGAAAGCAGATATTGCTGATATTAACAGGAAGAAAAAAGTTGGAGCAATTCCTGCCGATTCGTTAATTTCTTTCATTCCTTTGAAACTAAGCATCGTTCAGGTCTCCACAGGAATATGTAATATAACTGCTTTTACTGTTACTTTTAAATTCTCATCGGCATTTTATTGGAAATATCATTAACTGAACTTTTGCAAGACTCTTGTTATTAAGATATTTCAATCCCTGGGTCTAAAATTATTCGGCTAAGATGAAGTAAACGCTATTTCATTGTTTTCAACTTCTTCATCTTCTGTGAACCGGCTTTTTCCGATGTTATATTGTTTCACTTTGGCATAGAGAGTTGCCCTGGTTATGCCGAGAAGCGCTGCTGTTTTTGTTTTCTGCCATCCCGTTTCCCGGAGCGCGCGGGAAATTAATTCTCGTTCCGCTTTTTCCAGTGAGAAATCCCCGATTTGTTTTGTCCTGCTATTCTGCGAAATTTCGACACATTCCATCGGATCGAAAATTATGCCGCTAAGACCGATTTTGTCGGTGGTCTCCATTAAAATCGCTCTTTCAACTACATTGCGCAATTCACGAACGTTACCAGGCCAGTTGTGTCTTTCCAGCGCCTCGACTGCAAGTTTTGTCATTGACGTGACTTTGTTACGCTTTTCAGGACTGATATTCGATGTTTTAAGAAAATACTCCGCAATTAATGATATATCTTCCCTGCGGTCAGGAGACCTGAGCGGCGCGATTACTATCGGGCTGATATTAAGTCGATAATAAAGGTCACGGCGAAAACGATTGTTATTAACTTCATCCTGCAGGTTTCGGTTGCTCGAAGCAGCTATTGTTGCCTTGCATGTAATACTTTTTGTACCCCCAACTTTCCTGAACTCTTTTTCCTCGAGCACTCGTAATAATTTCGCCTGAAGCTCCATCGGCATCTCGCTTATTTCATCGAGAAATATTGTCCCTGTATCAGCTAATTCGAGCAATCCTGTTTTGTCCCTGTCTGCTCCTGTAAAAGAGCCTTTTACATGTCCGAACAATTCGCTTTCGAGAAGATTTGCGGTAAGTGCGGCACAATTAACTGCAACAAATTTCTCGTTCTGATGCCTTATATTGTGTATCGCTTTGGCGACAAGCTCTTTCCCTGTGCCTGTTTCACCCATTATCAGAACAGGATTACATCTGCTCGCTGAAACAATCTTTATCATTTTTATCGTATTTATAATCGACTTGCTCTTTCCGACCATGCAAACAGCATCGGCAAGCTCATCAGCGAAAAACCTGCTCGTATTTTGTTCGTTGCCGCTATCAAATATTTCTTTTGTTTCACATACGGCCTGATTATTTAGCTCGTTCACAATGTTCTGCATTTTCTCGTTGTCACCTGTACCATTTAAATAATCAAATGCCCCCACTGTTTCATATTCACAAAAATATTCCTGAAAATCCTTATCCCCGATAATAACCACTGGAATATATTTTTCACGCGTATTTACTATCCGAATAAATTCACTGGCCACATCCGGGCTGATATTTAAATCATAAAGAACAAGAGCAGGCTCGATTTTATTAATAATATTCAATGCTTCCGTAAGGTCATCTGCACCATAAATTTTCTCCCCATAATTCTTTGCGAAATCATGTACACGTATATCCCGGCTGATTGTTAATATTTTTTCTAAAATTTTCTTTTACCTTATATTTTTACACAAAAATTATAGTTAAGCCATATACAAAACCATGTTCCGTAGAACCTTAAATCGACTTTCGATGATAAACAACTTTAATATTTTTATTGGACCAGCCCATAATGTCACTCGTTTTTATTTGTTAAAAAATTCTTAATTTATTTTACAGCTTTTTATGGGACATATATAAAAACGAATAGATTATGTCACTCATTGTTGTTATGGGACCGAAAGTGATGATTATCTGAAGAAAGATTTTTATGGGACGTGAATTTATCGCTATATTCTTTTAATCAATAGCCAGTTTTGACGGGCCTATCGTAAAGACAGTGAACTCACCGAACGGATTATTATGAAGGAAATCAATTATCGAATCTATGCTTGTTTGCTCGATTGCATTTTTTATTTCGTCGAGGCTTCTTACTCTTCCAAGCACGTAATAGTCGCTTGCGATTGAGCCTGCCCTGCTGACCGATGATTCGCTCTGTAAAATCAATGCGCTCTTCAAACCTGCTTTTGCAGTGTTAATTTCATCGAGGCTTATTCCATTGCTCAGTTTTCTGAACTCCCCGATAATTACATCGTATGTCTGTTGTGCCTTGTCCGGCGTTGTTCCCGCGTAACACATTATACCGGCCGCTTCTTTATGGCTGTGATACCTCGCACCTATTGCATAGCACAGGCCACGTTTTTCTCTTACTTCGGTAAATAATCTCGCGCTCATTCCGCCTGAAAGAATAGATACAGCTACTCTTGCATCATAATAGCCTTCATCCATCGGCCTGACTGTCTTTGTCATCAGACCGATATGAACCTGCGAGCCGTCATTGCTGATATGCGTGTATTTACCGGACCTTTCCTGAAGTAATATATCATTTCTGTCTTTGTTGGGACTATCTTTAGAAAAGAGTGTTTCCATCTTATTACAGACGCTATCGAAATCATATTTACCTGCAACGGAAAAAACAATAGCGCCGGGAGAAAATTCTTCATTAACAATCTGCCTGATTTTTTCTGCTGATAGCAGTTTTAAATCTTCGATTTCACCCAAAGTACTTCGTCCAAGCGGGCTTGGGTAGAATTGCTCTCTTAGCTTTAGCATAACTTTATGACGTGGATCATCCTCCAGCGACAGCACATCATCTATGGCCAGTTTCCTGGCAGGCTCGAACTCATCATCTTTCAGCCAGGGTTTATTGATAACATCTGCATAAATTTCCAGCGCTTTCGAGAGGTTTCCTGATTCGAGCGCTCCGCCTATTAAAATATGAGAGCTTGCGACAGATTGACCGCGCACAACGCCGAGACTATCAATCGCATCACTTAACTGCCTGCTGTTCTTTTCCCCTGCTCCCCTGAATATCCAGTCTTCGATTACATTAGACGCTCCGCAGAAATTTTCCGGCATTCGTGATGCGCCTGCAGGTATCATAAAATCGAAGGCAACCGATTCGACCCCTTCCATCGGCTCGCCCAGCAGAACCATCCCGTTTTTTAATATATGCTTATCCATATGATTTAATCATTCCCATTCTATAGTAGCTGGTGGTTTGCTTGAGATGTCGTAAACGACTCTATTTACACCACGGACTTCATTGATAATTCTATTGGCTATCGTAGCGAGTACCTCGTGGGGGATTCTTGAAAAATCAGCCGTCATAAAATCAGCAGTCTCGACAGCCCTGACTGCTATAACGCTTTCGTAGCTTCGCTCATCACCCATTACACCAACAGTCGAGACAGGCACCAGCACAGCCAGCGCCTGCGATATTTTTCGATACAAACCTGCCGATTTTATTTCATCTATAACAATTTCATCTGCTGCTCGTAAAATCTCAAGCCTTTCGGGCGTTACTTCTCCGATAATCCTGACGGCCAAACCGGGTCCAGGGAATGGATGACGCCAGACTACATCTTCAGGCAGTCCGAGATATTCACCCACAACTCGAACTTCGTCCTTGAATAAGTCACGCAGGGGTTCCACAAGCTCGAAGCCCAGCTCCGCAGGCAAACCACCCACATTATGATGAAGTTTTATATTAGCCGCACCAACAGTTAAGTCCTTGGAAGCTGATTGTGCAGATGCCTGCGCACCTGATTCGATAACATCGGGATAAAGTGTACCCTGTGCGAGGAATTTTGTATTTGGAATTTTCTTAGCCGCGGATTTGAATGCCTCTATGAATTGCGAACCGATAATAATGCGTTTCTGCTGAGGATCGGTGACACTTTTGAGTTTATCGAGGAACTGCCTTGACCAGTCAACGACACGAAGGTCCATATGAAAATGATTTCTGAAAGTCGAGACAACATTATCAAGCTCGTTTTTCCGCAGCAGACCATTATCGACGAAGATACATACAAGCTGGTCCCCTGTCGCTTTATGAACGAGCGAAGCAGTTACTGATGAATCAACTCCACCGCTCAGGCCGCAGATTACTTTCGCATCGCCGACTCTTTTACGTATCGATTCGATTGTCTCATTGACGAAATCGCTCATCTTCCAGTCGCCTGTGCAGCCGCAAATGCTGTAAAGAAAATTTTCCAGAATGGTCGAACCCTTCGGCGTATGCGAAACTTCAGGATGAAACTGGACTCCGTAAAAATTTATTCTTTTATGTCGTACAGCCGCATAAGGACATGTTTTGGTTTCAGCCAGAATATCGAAATCACGACCCGGATTTTCAAGCTGGTCACCATGACTTGCCCAGGCTACGATTGAGGCTGGCAGATTAGCGAACAAGTCGCTCGCATCAAGCACTGACAAATCCGTTCTGCCATATTCCCTGTGGCCTGCGGGAATTATCCCGGCTCCTAAAACCTGGCAGCCTAACTGCATTCCATAGCATATTCCTAAAATCGGGACGTTTAACTCGAAAATTTCTTCATCGCAACGAGGCGCACCTTCGGCATAGACACTTGCAGGCCCTCCCGAAAGGATAATTCCCTTCAGGTTTATTTGAGAAAGCTCCTTAGCTGATATATCAGGACGGAATATTTTTGAATATACATTCTGCTCCCGCACCCTGCGTGCAATTAACTGGCTGTACTGACTGCCAAAATTCAAAATTGCTATTATTTCATGTTTCATAAGCAAAAAGTATAAAAAGCATTACATAAACTGTCAATATAACAGTCAAAACTTGTATTTTATCTGCCTTTATTTTATAATACCTCTTTTTATTGTCCAAATGAAGAAATATTTAAGGAAATTTTTTATGGCAAAACTTACCAAACTCGACGATATCGTAAGCTTATGCAAGCGAAGAGGCTTTATTTTCCAATCCAGTGAAATCTACGGTGGCCTGGCAAGCTGTTATGATTACGGCCCACTCGGAGTCGAGTTAAAAAATAACGTCAAAAAAGCCTGGTGGAAAAGCGTTGTCCAAATGCGTGACGATGTAGTCGGGCTGGATTGCAGTATTCTGATGCACCCAATGGTCTGGAAAGCAAGCGGCCACGCAGATAAATTCGCGGACTTAATAGCCGAATGCAAAAAATGCAATACAAGAACACGTGTTGACCATCTTAAAGATAAAGAAGGCGACCACGCAGAGGAACATACCGAGCATGTCGCGGTAGAAAGTGTTTCCGGACAGGATTTAAGCAAAAAAATTTGTCCAGCCTGCGGCACAGTCGGCCAGTTTACCGAACCAATGCCTTTCAAACTAATGTTCGAGACAAAAATGGGAGCCAATATAGACGATTCGATGACGATATCTCTTCGTCCGGAAACAGCGCAGGGTATTTTCGCGAATTTCAGAAACGTGCTCGATTCGACACGAGTTAAAATTCCATTTGGTATCGCGCAGATTGGCAAGAGTTTTCGCAACGAAGTCACTACTAAAGCGTTTATATTCAGAACACGAGAATTCGAGCAGGCGGAGCTTGAGTTTTTCTGCGAGCCTGGAACCGATGAGCAGTGGTACAACCACTGGAAAGAAGCAAGATGTAAATGGTACACGGATTTGGGTTTGAAGAAAGAGAACCTGCGTTTCCGCGAACATGACCCTGATGAATTAGCTCATTATGCCAAAGGCTGCGTTGACGTGGAATACAAATTCCCGTTCGGCTCAGGTGACTGGCAGGAGCTTGAAGGTATCGCGAATAGAACAGATTACGACCTGCGGCAACATCAGCGAGGGATGAGAACACTGAATAAATGGTACGAAAACGACAGGGATTTATCTAAGATTGAGCTGGCTTCCGAAGCGGAAGATTATAACAAGGGACCTCTATCATATTTCGATGAGCAGAAAAAAGAACGCTACATTCCTTACGTAATCGAACCGAGCGCAGGTATGGACAGAAGTACACTCGCATTTTTAGTCGATGCTTACGATGAAGAAGAAGTTCGCGGCGAAACAAGAAACCTGCTGCGTTTCCATCCAGCTCTTGCGCCGGTAAAAGCAGCGATTTTCCCATTAGTTAAAAAAGACGGCATGCCGGAAATAGCAAGAAAGATATATGACAGCCTGAAAAAATATTTTAACTGTTTTTACGATGAAAAAGGCGCAGTAGGCCGCCGCTATCGCAGACAAGACGAAGCAGGTACACCATTCTGCTTAACAGTTGACGGCCAAACGCTCGAAGACAATACAGTAACAGTTCGTGACAGAGATTCGATGGAACAGGAAAGAATTTCTACGGACAATATTCTCAGTTACCTGCGTGAAAAACTGGATATGTAACGAATTTATTAAATATTCAATATAGAATCCAGACTTATATATCTATTTTATCAAGCTTAAAAGTATAAGTCTCGGATTGTTTTGCTTGATACAGTCGTATATGTTGTAATTCTGTTTTTTTAAAAGTTCTTCGGATAGACCTTTTTAATTTGTAAAATAGTGTGCAATATGTTAATATGTAGATTATGGAACTTACGATTAAGCACGATAGAGAACAAGAGTCAATCGAGGCTAAGGCCAAATGGTTTCAGTCGTTGTCAATAGATGAACGAATGGAAATGTTCTGTAATTTTACAGACATAGCATTGTCAATCAATCCCAATCTAAAGGACAAAAATTGTGCTCAACCGATTAAAGGACGTATTCAAGTTCTTTCAAGAACATGATGTACCAGGTGCAGGATTTTTTTATCCTTTCAAAACAAGATTTAATCAACACTAAACGCGCATCCGGACGAGAGATAGATTTAAAAGATGTAAGCATTTTAGAGGAAACAGATTTGTAATCTATTTGTAAGAAATCTTAAATATCTATACCCGAATCCTCAACCAGCAGAATAAATAATTTTACCGAATTCATCGATATGCTGTTTGAGAGGAGCATGCTTGATTGCCTCATAATCTTTGACATCAAAGGTAAATGGCAGCGGCAGTTCGTCAAGCTCACGAAATATTTGACCTATCAAATTGTTGTTCAAATCTCCCCACAAGGCTAAATCAACATCCGAGTATTCCTCGAAATGGCCGATAGCCCTTGAGCCGAATATTTTCACCGTGCGAACTTTAGGATGATGTTGAAAAACTTCATTTATCAGCTTTAGAGCTTCGGGGGCAAGCCCGAATCTCCCTCAAAAGCCTTCTGAAGCATTGAAAAAGCATGCTCGAAATTCTCAAATCT
>CAYSHS010000109.1:0-2248 GCA_964430845.1 uncultured Pirellulales bacterium
ATAAATGGAATAAATGAAATGTGCCGGGATGATACGGAATTGCCGTTGAATAGAGATACAGGCGAAAGCAGTGACCAGGCCGATCAAAAACTGCTTGATGCGATTCGCCTGAAGAAGGAAAACGCATGGGCTTGCCTAATCGAGCGATACCAGGGCAGGCTCCTGAACTTCGCGACATCGAAACTGAGCCAGCGTGCAGATGCCGAAGATGTTATCCAGGAAACTTTCGTCTCGTTCATTAAAGGCCTGGAAAATTATCGCGGCGAGGTGAGTCTCGAGACATATTTGTTCACAATCCTGCGAAATAAAATAATCGATCTATATCGAAGCGGCAATTCTAAATCTGTAAGCCTTCTCCAGGATGTTTATAGCTTTGCACAAAACGGCAATGAGAATGATGCTGTAGTACAAGCTTATTCTGCCCGTCCTTCGGAAAGCTGGATTGCAAGCCAAAACGAGCAGTATCAGCTCCGGCAAGATATCCTTGCCCAGGCTCTGCTGGCATTGTGCAAAAGCTTTAAGGATTCGCTGAAGTTTCGCAATCTTAAAATCATCGAGCTGCTTTTATATTGCGGCGCATCGACTTCGACAGCGGCAAAGCTTGTGAACATCGAGGAATCAATCGTCAGGGCATTCAAGCATCGCTGTCTTAAACAGTTACGAAACTACATAAAGTCGCTCAATCCACCGGAAGATTTTTCTTATTCCAACTTTGAAAATCTTTTAACCGATACATGGGAATATCAGCGTATTACGTGTCCAAAACGAAGCACAATTGGTGCATTCCTGCTGGAGCAGCTCGACCCGGAGTGGTTCGATTATATCGATTTTCATCTTACTACGCTCGGATGTCACTTTTGCAGGGCAAATCTTAAAGACCTGAAACACCAGAAAACCATCGAGGAAACGTTATTCCGGGAAAAAATTATGGCATCGACAGTGGGATTCTTCAACAATCCAAAAGGATAAGTGAAAGACTTTTCATCATCCGTCAATCATCATTACATGATTACCTTTTCCATATCTTCATCCAAAACCCGTGACAAAGGCTCCAATGAGAAATTTTGTTCGAGTGGTAAATACACAGTAAAGGTTGTTCCTTTATCGACCTGGCTTTCGACGTCGATTCTCCCATGGTGCATGTTCACGATTCTGTTGACGATAGCAAGGCCCAAACCCGTTCCCTGGATTTGCTTGCCTTCTCTTTTTACACGATAGAAACGCTCGAAAATTTTTGCGAGAGCTTCCTTCGGTATTCCCATCCCTGTATCGGAGACACTTATTGCTAATTCGTCTGCACCGACGTAGCGTTGGCTTCCAGCCAACACATTCATGGGCTGGGAGCTTATGATACGAGCTTGTATAGTGACTTTGCCTTCTGCAGGTGTGAATTTAATTGCATTGCTCAGAAGATTCGTTAAAACCTGTGTTATTTTGGCCTTGTCAAATTCTGCTTTTGGTAAATCTTTTTCAAGCTCAGTTACAAGCTCAACTTTATTTTTTCCGGCAAACAGAGCCATTGTCTCATAAACTTCACCGATTACCTGGCTTATATCGCTTTGCTGCAAATCGAGTGTCATCTTCCCGGCTTCAAGCTTCTGGAAGTCCAGCACATCGTTTATTAAAGCACCAAGCCTGTCAACATTCCTTTTCGCAATATCCAGGAATTTTTTCTGTTTTTCATTTATCTGGCCGACAACCTCATCGAGGACAATTTCTATTGCTTCCTTCATTGCCGCCATTGGTGTTCTAAGCTCATGCGAAACTGTTGAAATGAACTGCGACTTCAATTCCATTGTCTCTTTCAGCTTCAGCTCTGCCTGTTTGCGCTCGGTAATATCTGTGATTACTCCAATCGAGCCGATTGTCTCGTCATTTTCGTTTTTCAATACACTAAGCGAAATATTCACATCGATTATCCTGCCGTCTTTAGTGGATAACTTGGTTTCAAGATAATGCTGCATCCCTTTTTCTCTGACGTTGAAATTCCTTATTCTTTCCCATTCACCCGGCGGATATAATGACGGCAGCGGTTTTAAATACAAATCTTCCTTACCCATTCCGAGAAGGTTTTCGGTAAATTTGTTCCAGGAGATAATCCTTTCCTGGTCGTCTGCCATTGTAATAGCAACAGCCGAATTTTGAAATATCGTCCTGTATTTTTCTTCGGCAAGCCTGCGTTCCTGCTCTGCGTTCTTGCGCTCGGTAATGTTATCAACTGCGACAATTACTTGTTTGCTGCTGTCAA
>CAYSHS010000109.1:2258-9370 GCA_964430845.1 uncultured Pirellulales bacterium
GCTGATACGCAGCCAGACTTTTATCCGGCTGTTGTCGATTAATAGAACTGGGTGAGTCTCGATGTTAAATACAGGCTGATTGGAATTAAGCACTTCTGCTATGGATTTCCGAAGGAGGCAGCCTGCACAGGAAGGATTGTGCCCGCATTCTTTTTCACCTGCGACATTATTGACACAGCCAAGAGCCTCCCCTATACGTTTACCGATAATTTTCGGATAATCTTTTTGAAACATCTTCTTAACAGCTTCGTTGGCGCGAGTTATTACCATGTTTTCATCGGCTGAAAACAGCCCGACAGGTACAGCGTCGAATATCGCTACAAGGTTCTTCTGTTTCTTGTCGAGAGCATCTTCTATTCTTTTACGCCTGATGACATTTTCAATGGTTTTCGGCAAAACTTTAAGATAATCCCTGTTATAATCTTTCGCCAGATAGTCATAAGCGCCTGCTTTCCATGCTTTTACCGCTACTTCCTCATCTCTCGCCCCGGTAGTTATGATGATAGGAATGTCCCTGACGAAATCGAGTATATCGAGCGCTGTGCCGTCTCCGAGTGAGAAGTCTGTAACAATAATATCGAACTTCCCGGAGCTTATTATTTTTTTAGCTTCTGAAATAGAGCTGCTTATTACAACATCGTACGGAATTTTTTCGCTCGTTATAAATCGCTTGAAAGCCATCTGGTCGAGCTTATCGTCTTCAACCAGCAGGATTTTATAATTCGTATTTTCCATAGAAACTGTTAATCTCTTAACATGCTGTCAATATTTTTTGCTCTCTAACGCGTTTGCAATTTTTTCAATGAGGTCCGCGTAATCGAAAGGTTTCGTGACATAATCTGAAATTCCGAAAGAATTCGCAGCGGCTATGTCCTGCGCCTCACATAAAGCTGTGCACATTATAACGGGAATATCTTTCAAATCCGGGTCTTTCCTGATGCGCTCGAGCATCTCGTGGCCGTTCATTACAGGCATATTGGTATCCAGCAGTATCAAATCAGGCTTATCATCCATGGCTTTTAACAGACCTTCTTTTCCGTTGGAAGCGGTCGAAACAACGAAATTGTTTGCCTCGAGACGGCACTGAATTGTATCGATTAAATCCGGCTCGTCATCAACGAGAAGTATTTTTGCCTGTTCTGTTTTTTGTTTCTGCTTAAATAAATTCAGCATAATCATTCACCTTTCTATTTAACAATCCTTTTCTTTTTGCGGGTTATTTTTATAATATTTTTAATCTATGGATAAAATGGATTTCTCTGTTATTTCTTTATATATCTTCATTTCATTATCGGGAACAGGCTCGCCTTTATAAACATGAGGCGAGAGAAAGACTACCAGCTCGGAGTTCTTGACAACCGTGCTTGTATTCCTAAACAATAGTCCGATTAACGGTATGTCACCCAGGATAGGAATCTGGTCGACTTCTTTAGTTTTTTCCTGTCTTCTGAGGCCTCCTAAAATCACGGTCTGGCCGTCTTTGAGCATAAGAGACGTGCCGGCTCTTCGCGTATCGACTATAGGAACTTCAGTATCACTTTGCCCTGCAGTGACATTTTGCTCGGTATTGACTGTAAGGAAAATATTATTGCCGTCCGTCAGAGTAGCTCCGACCTTGAGCTGAATACCGACGTTCTTAAAATTCGTAGTTGTCAAGGCTCCAGCTCCGCCTGCGGCTGTGTCTATCACCTCTGTGTAAGGCAGCTCTTCCACTGCTTCAATCGATGCGGTCGCGCCGCTTACCATCATAACTTTCGGACTGGCAAGAATCTTGACATTCCTCTTCTGCTGTATCAAATGCAGGACATGGCGAACGGAGCTGCTTATCACGGAAAACGAGCCGCCCATACCCGTAGTATTAAACGCGGTGCCGTTACCGATTGTCGTGGAATCCTCGATAGTTGTCCCAACTCGGGAAGATGTGAAGTTCTGCCTGTATTCCACGTTGAACCTGTCGCTCGTAAGAAGGTCCCAGTTGACTCCTATTTCGGTGTCGTTGTCAAGCTGGACATCGACGATTACAACTTCAATTGTAATCTGCTCAGGTGTTTTGTCGGCTTTCCGGATTTCCGCAAGTATCCTGTCGAGACGCTCTCTCGAATCGCAGACGATAAGAGAATTGTTCTTCTCATTTATCGATACACTTCCGTATTTGGAAATCATCTTTGTTATCGCCTCCATGAGACTTTTTGCATCGAGGAATTTCAGGATTACTGTTTCTATAAATAAATCGGGTTCAGGTTCTTGAACGTTAATTACCTCAGAGGATGTTTCTGAAAGAGGGGTGGAGCTTTCGACAATAAATTGTGCGAAAGGGTCGTTAGGCTCACCCGAATACTCATAATTCGCCTGCAAAGGTGCTGATATAGAGCAAAAGAGGCAAACAATTATCAGGGTGAGCACAATCCATTTATAAATTTTCTTGTTTATCTTGATCATAGCGGAAATCTTTCTTTTCATTAGTGACATAAATAGTGATAGTCATATCGCAGTTCAAATAACCCGGATTTTTAACATCGGCATTAATACTTACCGGATTTATTTTAACGAGCTTCGAGCTATCCTGAAGTTTATTCAGCAGGGCAACAATATTTCCATATCTCCCCTCGATAGCCAGGTGTGCTGCGCTGGCGGATACATATTCGTTTTCCGGGGACTGCCGCACCGGTTTCGAGACGGCAGCAGGAGACTGGGAGAAAGTCAGGGAAATCATTTTGCAGCCTACCTGCCGGCATAGGTCTTCTATATTGCTGAAAAACTCTCTTTCGCCGAGAGGGTCGAATAATTTTGCCCGTATACCGGTAAACTGCTCCTGTAATTTTTGAATCTTTATTCGTTCCGTCTTTAGATTATTCCTGATAATTTGTTTTTTCCCGGTAAGGATGCTTATTGCCGACTCATATTTTTGTGCGGCTTCGAGATAATTCTGATGTGGTACAACGAACCACCTGAAAATCGCGATAGCGCCTATTAAAAATAAGGACGCAAGAAAAGCAATTTTATATGTTCCTGCATTATATGTTACATTCTTTTGCATCGTATTCTTTCTTATTTATTGAACTTTTGCAAAATTTCTATTTTTGAGTTAATACACATCTAATAGAATAATTCACAAGCCTGTTGGACTGGCCGTTATTTGTTGTCGAAACAACCGAGGCTGATTCGATATTTTTACATTTTTTAAGTGAATCGACAAAAAGATAAATTGCATCATAAGTAAGAGCCTGACCATTGAGCAAAATGCCTGAATCGGCACCTTGAATACTCGACAATCTCGTATTCCCGGGGATTGCAGAGCCTATATCCTGAAGAATCTTACCCCATTCTGAAACCGAATCCGTATTAACGGCATGCGTTATATGTTCGAGCTTACCGGATACCTGCTCAATTTCTTTTTCAAGACTGGTTTGCTCGGCAAGCATAAATTTAGTATCATCGCCCGGGAGATTTTCGTTGCTTTTATATATATCTGCTTTGACCTTAGCGATTTTTGTATTAAAAAACATAATGCTCAGAATCATAATTACAATAAGTGCAGCAGCAATATTTGCTATAACGAGCGTTTTCTTTTCGCGCGATTTAGCTAAAATTGATTCAGAAGACACAAGATTTATATTCAGGTCATCATTAGTGGATGCCAGGAGCTTCATTGCCAAACCAACTGCAACGGCGGAAGGTTTATTCTTGATATTATTACCGGCAACAGGTGTATCGAGATATGCGTTTTGCAGAGTATGAATTTCCAGGCTCACCTTCCAGGCAAGACCGGATTTTAAACTTTCCTTCTTTTCCCGGATAAAATCTGCACCTTCCGGAATATATATATTGACCTGCCATTTATTATGTTGCCCGGACACACCGTATTCATAGAATTTCATAACAGCATTTATTTGCTCGGCCAGGCAATCCAAAAACTTCTCAGAGTCGGCTTCCGTACGCTCGATTGGCTGAATCCTTACGAAATCAAGTTTCTGATCCTTAAACAAAGATAGAGTTAAAACACCCTTATTTATCATTGCCAACAGCAGATTAGTATTGGGATTTTTCGAGATTTTTTTTTCAAAACAGGCCCTTGCGTACGCCATCCATGCCGGCTCGATAGCATCGATGCTGATGCCTTTTTTGTATAAGGCTTCGACAGCAGTAGAAATCTTCTGGCCGTCAGTCGCTACTATAAGCGCCCGGCGATTGTCCTGACCGGCTGAGGAATTGATTTTACAAAAATCCAGTATGGCTTTTTTTATAGGAAGAACTGCATAATGTTTAACTTCATTGTTTATAAACTGCCTTATATTGCCTGTTACATCCTTGGGCAAATCTAAAATTTGCGCCAATACGGGATTGGCAACAAGTGACATGGCGGTTTTATTAGCACTGATCCTGTTTTTAATTTTTAATGTCTTTATAGCTTTTGCGAGAGCTGCGCAATCCTCTATGTTTCCGTTTTTTAAGGCATTTTCGGGAACGGGGCACTCGGCGGCTTTTAAAAGCCTGAAGCTATTTCCCTGCTTTTTCAGAAGCACCATGCTGATCCGCTCTTCGGTAATATCAATTCCCAACGCTGTTCTTGAAACCGGCATTATTCGTTTATCCTAAATTTATCAACTCTAATTGCATACGGGCTTGTGTCACCTATTGTTATATCGGCTTCAACGCGCCCGACATAGCCCTGCGACGAAACGCCTGTCGATGTTATCGTACTACTATTCACATCGACGGTATAAGTGCCTCCTTCAAAAGCCTTGTCAGAAAAACCTGCATTCCAGCCCGAATCTGCTCGAAGCTCGCTGAAGGCATCGTTCAAACCAGCCTCTGCAATGGCAAGTGCCTGTGCAGCAAAAACCTGGTTTTGCATAAGCTGTAATTCCTCGGTATTTATTTCAAGCATTCCCATTACAAGAACCGAAAGCAATGCTAACGCAAATACAACCATTAACAACACCGAACCGGAATTTCTTCGTTTTATTCTCATACTATTTATCTACGGATATATTCCGCTCCCTCCTGACGAGACGGAAATATTCAGTTTAATATAGTCAGTAAACAGCTCGCAGCTTTGATCATCGGTTCTCTGGTCATTGGTAGCAACCAGCAAAGTGACAGTATTATTACCTGCTCCTCCGGTATATTCGGACAGGCTGCATGTTAATTCACCGTTAAGAGCAATTTCATCTTCAGTATCGGCAGATACTTCGAGCAGCTCGTATTCCGAATTAGTGTAATTCCAGATATATAAACTTGCCCCGTCAGCTTTATCGCTCTTGGCATTCACACTTTTACCGTTCCATGTTGTCGATATCTGTGATACATCGATTTCAGATTCATCAATCATGAATACGAATCTAATCAGACCATATCTTCCATTCTGCGAAATGCTGAAAACATGAAAGTTTCCATCTTCAAATTCTATATCATCATATTCGCCGGAATTGAGAACATTTGACGGAGTAACTGAATCCGAGGGAGCTTGTTGATTATTTTGGCCGTCATAAGCATTTATATTTGTCCCCTGGATACGATTTGAATAATCATAGACGGATTCTGTTGTCGAGCCTGATCCGGAGTTTCCATTAGTTCGTATATAGATACACGCTGAAAAGGTTTTATCCTGTTCAGATGAAAGCTGATTTCTAAAAGCTGCCTCAACCTTAACAATCCTTATGGAATTTGTATCGGTAACCGGTGACATCGGTATATCCAAATCGCAGGCATCAAAGCAGGTAAATTGAAGCGAGCTGACAGGCCCTGCCAATTCTGAAAGGTCCCCGGCCTGCCCGAATTCGGCATAGCTGGTTGTGCCGTCTATATCATACCTTAATGTTTCAGCGTCATTATTTTCAAATTCTATATAGCCATCTGTTTCAGACGAATCGCTTACAGCAGTTATTTTTACAGCTTTTGATAAATTTCTCTGCATGTGCTCGATTAATATTCTGCCGTTCTGCATGGTCTCGGCGGCCGCCTGTTTGGAATCCCAGCTATTCCGCATCTGGGCGAACATGGGAGCTACCGATGCAAAAACAATCGTCATCAGGGATAATGCGATAATCATTTCCATGAGAGTAAGACCCCGTCTTATTCCAGAACGAAAGGCTTTAGCCGGCGCAGCCGGATAAATATTCAACAAGTTATGTACAGACATTCTCATGCCTTTACTTCGTCATAAAAAGATACACTTTTAATGAGAAGTTTTATTTAGTCCGGGCTTTCAACTGAAAAAATAAATACAGGTATAAAGGGGGATTTCAAAGTTTTATCAGGTGATATTATCGGAATTTGATTGCGCGGCAAATGAAAAATAACCCGTATGTAAAATGATGTCCTATAAAAAACAACGCAGTTTTTTTATGATTCCCATCTTTTAGCAATATAAGTAACTAACGTGACATGAATTTCGTCACTATCGAGGATATTATTATTATTGTAATCGAAACCGACCTGAACTTTTATTTTTCTTAGATCAGAGCTTATTGATGTATCCGTTATATTGCAAAGATATGAGTCTTCGAGGGACAGGTTTGTCTGCGTGTATGACTGGCTGTAATGATAAACCGAACGTGCTTTTATTTCATCGAGCCTTGCCTGGGCAAGAATCAGGCTTTTGCTTTTTTGTTCGATAATAACCGTACCCAAATGTGCGCTGGTCAGCCCTTTTAGAATCGGGACAATCCCGATAATCAGCAGCGCCGATGCAATAACAACCTCGGTAAGTGTCAGGCCGGCAAATCTTTTCCTGTTTTTTAGTTTTATTCGCATTTGACCATGCCTGTTGCTGTTAGTATAGAAATCGTACAGGTCTTTCCCGAAGCGGATATGACAAGCTGATTATCACTTCCTGCCAGAAGATTTCCCAGAGGACCGAATTGAAAATTGTCACCGCCTGTACAGCTTATACCTGAATCAATCGTGAATGTATCTACAACTTCCGATGTATCAAGATTTCGGATTTCATAACCTGTATATGGAGAAGAGCCTGTCATATTAAGAGCAAATCCGGTATTATTCGCAGCCGCGTCAGAAATTGCAAGCATTCGCGTCCGGCGAAGGTCAGTTACAATTTTCCATGCAATAGCATCAGCCTGCTGTTTTGAAGTAATAGAGAAATTAAGCCT
>CAYSHS010000110.1:0-1172 GCA_964430845.1 uncultured Pirellulales bacterium
ACATGGCTGGCTGAATCTATGGCGGAGCTTTATACTAAATATCTCGGACCGAGATGGAAAGAAGCCATGGACGACCCTGCATCATGGATATCAATGGAAAGAATACACGACCATGAGCTGTGGGAAAAAGACCGGCAATTAAGAGCGCATCTTGTTGATTATATAGATCGAACTGTACAAAGACAGGAAAGAACAAGAGAAGGCGAGGCTATTAGCGAATACGCCCAGCGTGCAAAACTAAATCCCGCTGTTCTGACAATTGGCATAGCCAGGCGATTCGCCAAATATAAACGTATGGATTTGCTGTTCAAAGACCCTGCACGATTGGATCGCATAGTAAACAATCGCGAACGTCCCGTTCAGTTTGTCTTTGCAGGGAAAGCACATCCGCAGGATATAGAAGCAAAACACGTCATACAAATGGTCTTCAGGTTCACAAGGGAACCCCGATTTGCAGGAAAAATTATATTTATCGAAAATTACGACATAAATGTATGCCGCCATCTTGTACAAGGTGTAGATGCATGGATAAATGTCCCTCGCAGACCTCTTGAAGCGTGTGGCACAAGCGGCCAGAAAGTCGCTATGAACGGCGGGCTTAATATTTCTATACTTGACGGATGGTGGGCACAGGCATATGACGGTGCAAACGGTTTCGCTATCGGCAAGGGCAGCGAACATTCAAACCTCGACTATCAGGACCATATCGACGCCCAGGCATTATACGATGTCCTGGAAAATGAAGTTGTTCCTTTGTTTTACAACCGGGATGAAGATGGTATCCCGCACGGCTGGGTGGCTCGTCAAAAACATGCACTGCGCACTCTTACCTGGCGCTTTAGTGCGCGCCGGATGATTATGGACTATACTCTCGGCTGCTATTTGCCCGCATCGGGAGGATTAACTTCATCAGTCGCGGCTGATGTGAGATTGCTTAAAGAAGCATTCAAGCTGCCGGCTTTCGCAAGACAACCATGGCTGGAAGAAATACAAAATAAAAACACTTGAAAAAGAACAGGAGAAATAAAAAAGAATGACAGAGCTGGCTGAATACATAGATGGTGTACCTAATCTTTCAGGCGCAAAAGATGCTCTGCTGAAATCGAAAGACTTTCAGCATGTGTTTTTGCCGCAAAGCCTGATAAAATGGAATAATGTCAAAAGCTGTTTCG
>CAYSHS010000110.1:1182-9220 GCA_964430845.1 uncultured Pirellulales bacterium
GCCTATTATTCCCAATCCAGATAAGCCGCTCAACCAGGCTGAAGAAATAAGCTACCTGAAACATATGATGGACCACCCTGATGCAGGTGACAATCACAATGCACAGGTTTTTCGGAAATGCTACAAACGAATGGGGGATTTTATTCCTGAGCTTGTTGCCCGGGGTAAAGAGCCTCGTGTCATGCTCGATTATTCAGGCACACTGCTTCATGGTATGCGAAAGATGGGACTGGACGACGTATTCGATAATTTACGGAAAATTACATGTGACCCGAATTACCGCCACTGTGTCGAGTGGCTCGGCTCAGCCTGGGGACATCCTGTCGCCCCATCAACTCCCGTCCAGGATTATCGCCTGCATGTAAACGCATGGCTGCATTTTTTCGCCTCTATTTTCGGACTTGAAGCCGTATCGAGAATAAGAGGATTTTCACCTGCGGAAATGGCTCTTCCCAATCATCCCGATGTATTTTATGAATTCGTAAAAACACTCAAAGATGCAGGTTACCGCTGGATGATCGTACAGGAACATACCGTTGAGCTTGCTGAAAATGGCAGAGGACTCGAATACAAGCACAAGCCTCACAGGCTAATCGCGAAAAACTCGAAAGGTGATAAGCTTGCCATTACAGCAATCATCAAAACACAGGGAAGTGACACGAAACTTATAGGCCAGATGCAGCCGTATTTTGAAGCAAAAGGTCTGAACCGAATCGAGCTGGACGGAAAATCTGTCCCTTCATTGGTTACACAAATATCAGACGGGGAAAATGGCGGCGTTATGATGAACGAATTCCCGGGTAAATATCACGACGTTATTAACGAAAGCTCCGGAACACAAACTCCGGCGGTAAATGTCACCGAATACCTCGAATATCTCGATAGTATGGGAGTAAGAGAAGAAAACTTCCAGGCTATCCAGCCTATCATGCAGCATTTTATCTGGGAAAAATTCGAGGACGGGGCCGGACCCGAACAGCTTAATGATATTATTAAAAATTTAGAAAAAGAAAATCACCAATTCCATATGGAAGGCGGAAGCTGGACAAATAATATTTCCTGGGTAAAAGGTTATGAGAAACTTCTAAAACCGATGGAGCAGACAAGCGCAGAATTCAATAAGAAGGTACTGGAAAAGGGAATCGACCCATCCGAGCAGCGTTACCGGAATGCACTGTATCACCTCCTGCTGACCCAGACAAGCTGCTTCCGATACTGGGGCGAAGGCCAATGGGCAGACTACGGCCGGGAGCTGTGCAGACGTACTAATGAAATCCTTGAGCATGATTTCTCATAATTTGCTTCAGTACCTCAGAATTCATGAATAACATGGAAAATGTCCGGAAAATACTATAGTAATGATAAATTTTATGAAAATTAAAAAGTAAGAAGTTTTTTAAAAGCTGGAGTTCCGAATGGAACGTTATGTTTGTATTCATGGTCATTTTTATCAGCCGCCGCGGGAAAATCCCTGGCTCGAGGAAGTCGAGCTGCAGGATTCAGCTTATCCTTTCCATGACTGGAACATGAGAATAAATGAAGAATGTTACAGGCAAAATGCAGCCTCAAGAATTCTCGGACCGGACAGAAAAATAATTAATATCGTTAATAATTATTCCAACATGAGTTTTAATTTCGGGCCAACCTTGTTTTTCTGGTTAGAGTCACACGCTCCCGATGTTTACGAACAGGTTATCGACGCCGACAGGAAAAGCAAGCAGCAGTTTTCAGGACACGGCTCCGCTATCGCCCAGGCTTATAATCATATGATTTTACCTTTAGCCAATACGAGAGACAAGCATACGCAGGTAATTTGGGGAATAAGGGATTTCGAGCATCGTTTCGATAGAGAACCCGAAGGTATGTGGCTGCCGGAAACTGCCGTAAATATCGAAACTTTAGAGGTTTTAGCTGAGCATGGCATAAAGTTCACAATTCTCGCTCCCCATCAGGCTCGAAAAGTTCGCAGGATTGGCATTGGCAGATGGATTGATATTTCCAAAGATAACCTGGATACTAATATGCCCTATGTCTGCTTTTTGCCATCGGGTAAAAGTATCAATCTCTTTTTTTATAATGGAAGCATATCAAATGACATCGCCTACGGAGGTCTCCTGCATAGCGGAAAGGACCTCGCTGACAGGTTAATGGAATCATTCAATAAAAACAGCGGCTCCGCACAGCTTGTGCATATTGCCACAGACGGAGAATCGTTCGGTCACCATCACCGCTATGGAGATATGGCATTGGCATACTGCCTGCATTATATCAGAACAAATAATCTTGCAAAAGTTACCATTTATGCAGAGTACCTGGAAATGTTTCCACCGACACATGAAGTCCAGGTAGTCGAAAATACTTCCTGGAGCTGCACTCATGGTCTCGAAAGATGGAAAAGTAACTGCGGCTGCAGTGCAGACAAAACCAAATCAGGAATGCAGCAATGGAGAGAGCCTCTGCGAAATTCCATGGACTGGCTCAGGGACAGGCTTATCGAAAATTATGAAAAGAATCTATCACGATATTGCCCTGATCCATGGAAGGTTAGAAATGATTATATAGAAGTGATTAATGACCGCTCCGAAGATAACGTGAACGATTTTATCGAGCAGGCAACAGGCAAAGAGCTTGAGCTGGATGATAAAATACAGTTCCTCAAGCTGATGGAAATGCAGCGAATGTCCCTGCTTATGTTCACAAGCTGCGGCTGGTTCTTCGATAATATCACCGGCATCGAGGCAGTGCAAGTGCTCGAATATGCCGCAAGAGCTATGCAGCTATATCATGAAATTAGTGAAACTGACATACTCGACCAGTTCAAAGCGATAATCATCAATGCACGTGCAGGCGGACCTAATATAAATAACGGCAGGGATGTTTATGAAAAATATGTTGAGCCGGCAAGAATTGACCTTAACAGGGTAGGTGCACATATCGCCCTAAGCGCTATCTTCGCTGAATTGGTGGGTGAAGAACAGGAAATATACTGCTATACTGCAACTATACATGATTACAAAGATGCAAGAGCAGGCTTCCAAAAACTCGCCACAGGCAGAATATCCATCAAATCGAATATTGTTCTGGAGCATCATAATGTCGATTTCGCAACCCTGCATTTGGGAGGTCACAATTTATTTACCACGCTGGCTCACCCAATAGATGATGAAGATTTTCAGCAGATGCGAAAGGAGCTTGAAAACGAGCTTTATAACGGCCGAACAAACGAAGTAATGAGGCAAATAAACCTGAAGCTCGGCACAAACAACTACACTATCTGGCATCTTTTCAAAGACGAGCAGCGAAGACTTGTTTACGACCTGCTTAGCGATACATGGCAGGAAGTTGAAACTTCATTTCGTCATATATACGAGCAGAATTATTCTATAATGCTAATGCTCAGGAACATGAATATGAACCTGCCGAAAGTCTTGGCCGCCCCGGCTGAATTCATCATAAACCAGGATTTGTGCAGGGAAATACAGGACGAACAGATGAACATCGACCGCCTGAAAGAGTTGACCGATGAAGCTGAAAGACTCTCGCTCCAGTTAGATAAGGCGACCCTGAGATTTGAGGCGTCGGCAAAAATTAATAATCTCATGGAGATGCTCGAGCAGGCACGTGACGATATAGACCTTTTGTACACTATCGCCAGTGCTCTCAAAATCCTCAAAGGCATCGTCCCTGACCTGGATTTGCAATTGGCACAGAACCTTTTATTTACAATTGCCAAAGAAAAATACCCCCAAATGAAGGAAAAAGCCTCGGAACAAAACGAAGATGCGGCTCAATGGGTCAAACTTTTCGAGCTGGTCGCGGAGCACCTTGGTATTGTAATATAAAAATAAAACTGTAAAATATGCGGACAAACGAGTTTTTTTGAAATTTTTTTCGATAGAAGGAGTCTTTACTATATAGAATGTGTCGCGGGCATCCTGCCCGCGAATGCGAGGGCAGGATGCCCACGCCACAAATAGAGTAAAATTCGACTTTTATTGTCATTTGAGGATAAAAAACCGATGCGCATGAAAAATATCTTTATCACAGCCGCTTTATTATCTTTAACCATCTCTGTTTTTGCCGGTTCAGACAAGAAAACAAACCTCGCTTTAATAGCCGACAAAACATCCAGCTTAGATAAATCACCCTTATTTTCACTGCTTGAGGTGGAATTATCGCAAAAAGAAGGAATTAATCTGCTTGAACGAGCCGCTATCGATAAAATCCTCCAGGAGCAGCAATTAAGTGCGGCTGGGCTTCTCGATAGAAATACAGCCATAAAAATAGGCAAATTATTACGAGCCGACGCGTTTATAATCCTCTCTCTCGAAAACCAAACTCAAGATGCGAATGATTTAATCCGCATACGTGTATCGGAGACCGCTCACGGCCTGCGCCTTCTGGATTCTTTCGAGCAATCAAACAACAAAAATCAACAGGAAGCAGTCGAAAGAATAATCCAGAAAATAGAGAGCGTACTAACAAAAATAAAACAACCCGATGAAAAACTGATTCCAGTTGGTATAGTTGATATTCATCGCATCCAGCTTGGCGAACAATACAAAATGCTCGAAAGAACCTTACCGACAATGCTCTCGGTGCGATTGAGCCTTGAGCCGCAGATTATTATGCTCGAGCGAGAAGATTTAAAAACCTTGCTCGATGAAAAGTTAATGATAGAAGGAGAAGATACGGATTTCTGGAGTTCCGCAATTTTAATAGACGGCTATATACAACCCAACAACGGCCAATTGGAATTGCACCTTCTGTTAAAACAATCTAACGGTGATGAAATTAAATCCATCATAGTCCCTGTAGAACCAAATGAAGCCATAACGGCTATAGAGCAAGCCTCATCAGAAATTATTAAAAATGTACAGAATTCCCCTCCAATAGCAAAATGGAATCCCGAACTTGAAGCTGATGAATTTTATAAGCAGGGTAAAATGCTCTCAGATCATGGACTCTATAGTGAAGCCTTAAATCTTTTCGAGACCGCTCATGCCCTTCGGTTCGAGAATGTGTTATATACTGAGGCGCTTTTCGAAAGATTATGGACTATACGATTAAATATCGAAATGAAAAATAATGGCCGAACGTATAGATCAAGTGACCAGAGCGAAGAAGCATATCAACAATTTAATTGTCCTTATTCCGATCTGGAATTGGCTGAGTTAGTATCAATATTCATCCGTCAAATACATGATGGATATGAAGAAGGAGAATATTCAGCACAATATATTTATGAACGCTGGCTGAAAAGCGGAGCGATTTTGGCTTTTTGGCCGAATCCCAACAACTATTTTTTGAGTGCGGCTTCTGTATCTTCGGAACAGGTTAAATCAATTAATCGTGAAACACGAAAAATATGGCTGGAAACTTGTGATAAAGCCCTTAAAAAAGAAATATTACTTCCAGATGTGGGATTCATGAATAATCTAATTAAAGCGAATCTGACATGGATCAGTTCTGATGACCCATACGAGTTGATTGAAAATTTAAAGAAAGCTTTTAATGAGTTCGTTATGCCTCCTGAATTGGGTGGACAAATTAAAACTGAGAAGGAAAGGAATATCATCTATGACCGAGCTTTCAGAAATGCAGCTAAAGGACTGACATCAATGACCGTTTTGAGAGACCTGGGAGATTCATTAGATTTATTTCTAAATCTTAGGCGTCACTTTCTTGTGGAGTTAACCAAAGTCAATGATTCTGTAGTCCGCTTTAATGCGTACATGGACTTGGGCTATCTGCCAAGTACTAAAAATGTGAGTGAGCAGGATAAATCACAGGCAAAGGCTTATACATCGGAAGCAATAAAAATTCTTTCTGAAAACCTTGTGAACTCAAAAATTCCTTTTGCTCAATTTCCGTCATCTGAAATTAGTGAAATTAAAGATTGTCTTGCCAGATTTAATATTCCACCTGACGATTATCTTAAAATATGGCTTGATTTTTATAAACCATTGATAGAAAAAAAAGACGCAAAGATTTTAGCACTTTGTAATCCGGGTTTTCAGGCTGGGCGTCTGGTAAGTAATGGGAATTCGGATAAAATTAAAATAAAATGGTATCAGCTTTTAGAACAAATGGCAGAAATCCTTTCAACCAATAGCAATGATACAAAAATTATAACAGCTCTGAGCAATGTACGTGACTCACAGGCACAAATGAAACAACACTTTCCCGATATATTCGATACTCAAGAATCAACTTTAAATGTAACTATGCTTCTTAATAAAAAGGACTGGCTTGTTCCAATTCATTCTTCAGTTGGAATTACGTTCGATACATTAAAGGCCAAACTCAAAGGTGATATGTTATGGATCGGCTTATTATCTGAATCTAAATTGGGGCAAATAACAAGTTATGCTACTGTATGTCTTGCCGGTATTAACCTGAGAGCAGAAAAATTAAATACATTATATCAGGCGGATGCTCCGATTAAACCTGGACCAAGTCCAACTCAACTAACCAGCTTGGAAATTAGTAACGATGCCATATATGTATCAATAAAAGATGGAGGCATTGTTGAATTTCCGGTATCTAAAGCAGAAACTAAAGAATATATTGGAAATCCTGAAAGATATTCGCCGGAAAACGGATTGCCATCAATGTATATTTCTTCGATAGCAATGGAAAGTGATAAACTATGGGTAGCCTATGGAGAAAGATTCCACGAAAGCGGCTTAGGAATATATGAACCGAAAACAGGAAAATGGGAATCAATATTTTGCAGTACATTAAAAGGAGAGCCGCCATTCAATTCAGGGACTCCGTATCAAATTCAGAATATAACGTTTATTGCTCCGGATAAATTTCTCTTTATACTAAATGACCCGATATTAGGTACTTCCGATATTGCAAAATGGTTAGGACTTTGGGAAATGAATACAAATAATCATACAACAAATCATATTGATATTGGTAATGGCGTTTTAAATTCAGGAAGACCTGTATTGGGAAATTTTCAAAATAATTGGTGGATATGGAGTTCAAATAATTCGTTGATGGCAGAATTCAATATTCTTTCAGAAACGCACAAATATATTAATTGGGATCCATATAAAGGCCATAGAAGCCATGATAATCGTGAATTAACATCTGCTGCTATTCATAACAGTACTCTTTGGGGACAATGGGGGGAAAGCCAGATAATAAAAATACAGGTTGGAAAAAAACTCGAAGATGCTGAGATAATAGACAATAACCTTCTTGACGGCGAACCAGTCTGGAAGTTTGTCAGTACACCGCATGGGTTGGTCGGGATTGGTAATGGAACTATTGGATTAATTGAAACTGAAAATGTGGAAAAATAATTATGCGGCTTAAAAATATTGCTTGTACTTTAATATTGTTATTTGTTTTTGCATCTTATACTTGCGCTCAATCAGAGAATGAGATAAGCATTGCATTGATTGCGTATAAAACATCTGGATTGGATAAAACGCCCTTATTTTCACTGCTTGAGGTGGAATTATCGCAAAAAGAAGGAATTAATCTGCTTGAACGAGCCGCTATCGATAAAATCCTCCAGGAGCAGCAATTAAGTGCGGCTGGGCTTCTCGATAGAAATACAGCCATAAAAATAGGCAAATTATTACGAGCCGACGCGTTTATAATTCTCTCTCTCGAAAACCAAACTCAAGATGCAAACGATTTAATCCGCATACGTGTATCGGAGACCGCACACGGCTTGAGATTATTGGATTATTTTGAGCAATCAGAAAGTACAAATCCCCAGGAATCAGTCGAGAGAATAATTAAAAAAATAGAAACTATAATAAATAAAATAAGCCAGCCCGACGAAAAGCTGATTCCTATTGGAATTGTAGATATCCATCGAGTTCAGTTAGGTGAACAGTATAAGATGTTGGAAAGAACATTGCCTGTAATGCTTTCGGTGCGATTGAGCCTTGAGCCGCAGATTATTATGCTCGAACGAGAAGATTTAAAAGTCTTACTCGATGAAAAATTAATGACAGAAGGAGAAGATACGGATTTCTGGAGTTCCGCAATTTTAATAGACGGCTATATA
>CAYSHS010000111.1:0-9162 GCA_964430845.1 uncultured Pirellulales bacterium
AATGTGCTTTCTTTGTGGATGACAATATCGAAGCGAGCCACGAGCCACAAGTCACGAGTCACGGCAGAGAGCTTCTTGGTTGTCCTGTTTATGGGCCTGTCGAGAAAACATTGGAATTGGTAAAGGAAAAGAGAATTGACGAAGTGTATCTTGCTCTCGGCGGCAGCGAGGCGCAGCGTGCTTACCCAGTTCTCGAATCTCTTCAAAGTGCAGGCGTGACAGTGCGAATAATTCCCGACTGGGGCAACCTCTTGTCGATAAGTAATCCTGTTGTAATACCAATCGGCTCGCAGGTTTTATTTTCTGCGGGGGAGTCGCCTTTGAGCGGGTACAATATTATCTTAAAGCATATCTTCGATTTTGTATCGGCACTCGTAATATTGATTATTCTTTCGGTCCCGATGCTCGTAATCGCGTTATTAATTAGGTTAAGCAGTAAAGGACCGGTTCTTTACAAACAGAGCAGGGTGGGAATGGACCAGAGGGAATTTAAAATATATAAGTTTCGTACGATGAAGGAAAATGCAGAAGAAGACAGCGGCCCTAAATGGTCAACTAAAAATGATTCAAGGCGAACGAAAATAGGAGCTTTCCTTCGCAGGACAAGTCTTGATGAGCTGCCGCAGCTTTTTAATGTTTTGAAAGGCCAGATGAGTCTCGTCGGGCCGAGACCTGAGCGTCCGCACTTTGTGAAAGAATTTTCAGAGCAATACTGGAGATATATGCTCAGGCACAAGGTCAAATCGGGAATGACAGGCTGGGCGCAGATAAACGGATTTCGTGGAGACACGTCGCTGCGAAAAAGGCTGGTTTATGACTTGTATTACGTGAGGAACTGGTCGTTTGTGCTGGATTTGTGGATTTTGATAAGGACGCCGTGGCATGTGATTAAAGGAGAAAACGCTAATTAAGGACATCTTGAAAAAATCGTTCATAAAGCAGGACTCAATTAATGTCTCGATCCTGATTTTAATATCATTATGTCTTGGAATCTTCCTGGTTGCAACGACAGTAGTTATTGCAAAGGACGGCACAACATTTATCGAATATGCAAAAAAAATGGCAGTGTCACCATCTCAGACAATATTTCAGGAAGACCAGCACCCCGGCTATCCGGCTCTTATTTTAGCGGCAGGTAAAATAACAGGTTTATTTTATAGAGGCGGGCAGCTATTTCTTTTTATTTATTCCTCCCAGGCAGTCGCACTTTTATTTAGAATACTGGCAGTTGTCATACTGTATTTTATCGGAAGAGAATTAGTCGGCTCACGAAATGCTTTTTGGGCGATATTGATTCTCATACTGCTTCCTAAGCCTGCTGAATATGGCAGCGATGCGCTTAGCGACTGGCCGCACATGTTTTTTCTCGCGGTGGGGATGCTGCTGCTGTTTTACGGAGCGAAGTTCGGCAAATGGTGGATGTTTGCTCTTGCCGGACTGGCGGGGGGGCTGGGTTACATGGTTCGTCCCGAAGGTGCACAAGTCGTTATTTACGGCGCATGGTGGCTTGGACTGCAATTATTTTGGAAAAAAAGAACGTTGAGAAAATCCCATGCCGTGCTGGGATTAGCGTCTATGCTTTTCATCTTTTTAATAATTGTCTCTCCTTATATGAAACTCAAGGGAGCGATTTTCCCTAAAAAAGGTGTAGGTACGTTTAGTAGCGTGGGTCCGCCAATCAGTCCAAATGGCGGACATGCGCAGGCTGGAAGCCCGCGCTACGAAGAATTTCATACAGGTATTGTCCCTTCAAAGATTGCTGAAGCGATTTTAAAAATATTCGAGAATACCGGCGATACCCTTATGTGGTTTTTTCTTCTGCCTTATTTTATCGGCATTTTCCTGCATTTCAAAAAGCACAAGCTGCCTGAGCCTAACCAGTTTTTCATTATAGCTCTCATAATCGTTAACGTGCCTTTAATGATATGGCTCTATTGCTCACATGGCTATATTAGCGAGAGGCATACTTTGCCGCTTGTTGTTTTTACAATGTTTTTTATTCCGACAGGCTTGAATGCATGGGCTTCATGGCTTAATGTCAAATTTTCAAAAGGATATCAACATACACATCGCTGGTTCGCAATTTTAATGACTGTCGGAATTGTAATATGTATTCCTAAATTACTCAGCTCACTGCATCCGGAAAAGCTTATTTATCGCCAGGCGTCTCAATGGCTTGAACAGAATACGGAAACAGATGCTCTCATTGCGGTCCCTGATTATCGCATCAGCTTTTATGCAGGGCGAAAAGGACTGGATTACAAAAGGCATGACATTTCCGATGAAGTTCGCTACATTGTTGCAACGCCTGAGGTCGAGCAGAATATTTCAGCCAAAACTCTTTTGACCTCATTTGCGGAGAAAGACGGCAAACGAAAACTGTCTATATATCGAAAAGATTAAAAAAAACGATTCGGAAATCCTGCTCAGCTTTTTTCGATAACAGAGCCGATGTAATTTCTCATTAATTCTTTATATATGGGAGTATCGAATTTCATGGCGTTTTTCCGGCACGTTTCAGGATTTATTTTATCCTCGTGTTTTTCTAAAAACAAAATTGCCTGTCGAAGCGCTTCCGGCTCCTGCTCATAGAAAAATATTCCTGTGGCATTTTCCGGGGATTGGTCTATGCTTATTACGGTTTCGAGTGCACCACCTTTGCCGAGAGCAATAACCGGCTTGCCGCAGGCCTGGGCTTCCAGCGGCACGATGCCGAAATCTTCCTCTCCGGGAAATATTAATACCCTGCAATCTTTCATAAATGTCACAATATCCCCGTCGGATGCTGATTCTATAAAAGTGATATTATTTTTGGCTATTCTTTTTAAATTAGTCAGCTCCGGCCCATTTCCTACAATCAGGAGTTTTTTATCAATGGTGTTGAATGTTCTGACTGCTATATCTATTCTTTTATAAGGCACCAGCGCCGAGACAATAAGATAATAACCATTGTTCTGATTCGAAGCAGTGAACCTGCTGCAGTCAACCGGGGGATAAATGACAGTCGAATCCCTGTTATAAGCCTGTTTTATTCGATTCTGAACATTCCTGCTGTTGGCGATAAAGTGACTCACTGAAAAAGATGTTTTTTTGTCCCGGTTTTTAAGGTAATCGAGTATGATTTGAGCAAGAAATTTTTTCAACGGGCCGCAGTTACGTAAATATTCATCCCTCATATGCCAGGCGTATCGCATCGGGGTATGGCAATAGCATATATGCGTGACTTTTTCAGGGACTTTAACTCCTTTGGCAACGCAATGGCTGAAACTCAGGATTAAGTCATACCTGTTAAAATCAAATTGCCGAATTGCGTTTGGAAATAAAGGCAAAAATACCCTGAAGTTTTTGAACGGAAGTTTCTGTATATATGAAGTGTTGATTTTATGTGACTCGATATTTTTTGAAACACTTCCGGGGATGTGAACCAATGTAAAAATATCGGCTTCAGGAAATAGCTGACATGCAGCATCGAGACATCTTTCACCACCCCGCATTCCAGTTAACCAGTCACAAACAAGAGCTGTTTTCACTTATCCGTATTTTCTCGAAAAATTGTTGCCCTGCATCTAATTCCTATCGCAAAGGGAACCTTGAGCATAATTGTTTGACTTTTTCTCTTAAATCATCTCTCGTGGAATCATCGATTTCGTATTTGCTCTCGGATATTACTTTAACTTTTTTCAGGGCGGTATCTATTAATGTTGAGATAGAGTCGATTTCTTCCGGTCCCATTCCATTTCTCGTTACGATAGGTGTGCCGAGTCTTATGCCGCTGGTGACTTTTGCATTTTTATTATCGTATGGGAGCTTGTTCATATTTATTATAATGCCGCAATCTTCGAGGCATTGTTGTGCAATTAGTCCTGTGAGACCTTCTCTTAAATTACTGATGTTTATCAAAACCATGTGATTATCGGTTCCGCCTGTCAGAACATCATAATCCAAATCAGCGAGGTTGGACGCAAGTCTTTTTGCATTTTCGATTATTTTGAACTGTCTTGCCCTGTACTGCTCGGAAAGAGTTTCCTTGAAAAATACAGCCTTAGCGGCAATGTTATTTAAATACGGCGTTCCCTGAACACCGGGGAATGTTGTTTTTTCGATGAGTTTCCAGCCAGGCAGCTCTTTTCCCGCGATAGTGATTTTCCTGTCGAAATCGTGTCCCATCAGGATAAGGCCTCCCCTCGGGCCTCCGGGCTTATAAGTGCTTGTTGTTGTAAAGTGGGCAAGGTTGACAGGTGATGGATGCGCTCCGGCGATAACCAGACCTGCAATATGTGAAATATCAGCCAGAAGATAAGCTCCGACTCTTTCGGCGATTTCCCTGAACTTTTTGAAATCAATCGTTCTCGAGTATGCAGTCGCGCCGCAAATAATAAGCCTGGGCTTAAAAGCTATCGCCATAGCCTTAATTGCATCATAATCGAGAATAAAGCTGTCTTTATTTACGTTGTAATTAAAGACTTTGAAAAATTTCCCGCTGAAGGAAACATTTGCACCATGTGAGACATGTCCACCCTGGTCCATTCCGAGGCTCAATATAATATCGTCTTTTTCGAGCAGGGCGGTAATGACAATTTGATTTGCACTTGTACCCGAGTGCGGCTGAACATTTGCATATTGAGCGCCGAAAGTTTCCCTTGCCCTGGCTGCCGCAATTTTTTCTATATCATCGACAATTTCGCAGCCGCCATGAAACCTCGCACCGGGAAAACCCTCGGTCGTTTTGTTCTGAACTATCGAGCCGAGAGCGGCCAATACAGCCTGCGAGCACTGGTTCTCCGCGGCTATTAGCTGCAAGGTGCTGTGAAGTCGTTCGTATTCCCTGGAAATGAATTTGTAAATCTGAGCGTCCTGCTCTTTGAGAGCATTGAATATATCTTTGTGATACTGTTGTGAAGATAATTTTTCAAGCAACTCCAGCACTTTAGAATCCTTTCTTCAGTTTGAGTAATTCTACTCCATTTGTTTTTCCATGACAAATTTATATTTGTCTTGTAAGGTCGTTAAACGTGACATAAATTACAAGAGCTAATATCATGGTCCATGTTGTATAAGCTATTATCGTCTGGGTTTTTTCACTGATAGGCGAACCTTTTATTTTTTCGATAATTAAAAGAAGTACCAATCCTCCGTCAAGCGGCGGCACAGGCAGAAAGTTGAAAACAGCAATTACTGCGCTTATAAGGCCGAGGAAATAAACATAATAAATTGCCGGCTGTTCTGCCACAATCTTATAGCTGAATCTCATAATACCCACAGGCCCCATAAGATTTTTCGGGCTGACGAGGCCGGTAACAAGGCGCTTAAGAGTGACGTAAGTCTGTGCAATAAAATTGATGGTTTTTCTGTATCCCATTACAATTGCCTGGAAGGGACCATCTGCTTTATAAAGCTCTTTTAATTGTTCGAATGGTATGTTCTCGGCAAGAGAAGCCCGAGCTGTTACCAGGCTGCTATCATCCGCCTTTACCTCTATTGCAGCGTTACCGGCGGTCTCTTTATTTATGCGCCAGTCAATTGTAATTTTATTTCCGGGATATTTCCTGATTTCTTTTATTATATCGTAGAAGCTGCTAACGGCAGCTCCATCGACGGATGTTATTACAGCACCTCGCGGTATGTCAAGTTTTTGCAGGTCGTTTCCGATATCGATAGTCCTGGCAACAACCGGATGCTCAGCATCAAGAGCCGGGGTAATACCGATAAAGGCTCTATCACTTCCCACAGGCTGTTTGGGAGTTACTATTATCGTAACTTCCTGCTCCGTTCCATCAGGCTCTCTGCGTAAAACTCTAACCGGTAGCTCTTTATCTTTATATTCCTGTACGATATCTACCAGTTCTTTGTATGTAGGATAGTTTATATCGCCGATTGCATTAATAATGTCACCCGCATGCAGGGGGTTTTCAGGCCGGTCGAGCTGCTTGTTTCTTTTATGAAAAATCGAAATAATTTTATCTCGCAATCCTGCAAGTCCCTTTTCCTGAGTGTCATCTTCCAGGGAATCAGGGACTGTAAGGGACCCTGTAATTCGCATCCGTGGAACCATCGAGTAAATCTGGCTTAGCTTTAAGTCAGATTCCCCGTTCGTGTTTTGAGCGACACTTAGATTCAGCGGAACTTTTGCTTCGATAGATATTGCTTTCTCATTTTTCTCTTTACGCTCTGCGCTTAATGTCACTTCAGGCACAAGAGAGTTTGTTATTATATTCTCCAGCTCCCAATATCCTCGTACTTCCCTGCCATTGATTGCTGTAACCCGGTCTCCGGGGCACAGACCTGTTTTGACGTATAAGTCGTTTGTATCTTCTTCGGACACTTTGGCAATAATCAGGCTATTCGCCTGTATCATGCCGAAAAGTCTCATCTGCTGGCCCGGCATCAGCTCGGCTTTAAGGTGATATTCCTGGACAACACCATCCGGATGCCTGACCTTTAAGGGAATTTCTTCGTTTTTACCTGAAAGCGCGGCGGCTACTCCAATATCGGAGAAATCAAGGTCTTTGGATTTGCCTGCTATCTCGATTATCTCATCTCCGGCTTTAATGCCGGCGATTGCTGCGGGAGAATCAGGAATTACACTGCCGACTTTCGCAGGCGGCAGATTAATGCCGTGAAGGAAAGCTATCATAAAAATAATGACTGCGCTTATGACATTAAAACAAACACCTGCTGCAATAACAGACGCGCGAACCAAAACCGGCTTATTGGCAAAGGAACGGGGATCGTTACTGGTTTTTACTGCACCAACGTCGTCCTGACCCAGCATTTTAACGAAACCGCCGAAGGGGATGAGACCTACTCGATATTCCGTTTCACCAGTCGAGAGCCTCTTGGTCGAACGACCGGGTTTGCATTTTTTCGGAATTGTAAAGCTCAGTGCTCCTTCGCCTGATTCGTCGCCTTCTTTCGGGAAAATCTCCGGTAAAATCCTGAATTTATAACCTTTTTCCGTCCTTTGCACACCAAACAGCACGGGCGGCATAAAAATTGAAAACGCTTCAATTTTAATGTTGGATATTTTGCCGATTATGAAATGTCCAAATTCGTGTATGAGTACTACAGCGCCGAATCCGAGCATGACAAGAAGCACATTTAAAAAAGCGCCGACGTATTTGATGATAAAGATAATAATTGCTATCAAACATACTGCAAAAATCCCTATACGGATATATTTGCTGTTTGTATTTTCAGGTTGTGACATTCATAACCTCTTAAAATAATAAAAATTTAACTAATATATACATTACATTATACTTTTATGAACAGAGTGCAAGCACTTTTTTACTTGTTTTCGAGCCCAGGTGTCCGCCTCGAGCAATTCTTCGAGAGAGACATTGTTTTTATTACTATGTTTATTCAGGCAAAATTCGATAAGCTCGATTATAGCGCCGAATTTAATTCTTCCTTCCATGAATTCCTCTACAGCGGCTTCGTTTGCGGCGTTAAATACGACAGCGTCAGTGCCACCTGTTCGTGCAACTTCAAAACCCAGTCGCAAAGCGCGAAATACTTCGAAGTCAGGTTTGTGAAACGTCAGGCTGCCGATTTCCTCAAGCCGCAATCGTTGGGCAATCCCCGGAACACGGTCGGGGTAAGTCAATGCGTATTGAATCGGCAGGCACATATCCGGCCGCCCAAGCTGGGCTATTATCGAACCATCAACAAATTCGACTAATGAATGAATTATGGATTCGGGATGGATCAGGACATCCAGTTTCTCGACCGGCATATCGAAAAGCCATCGTGCCTCGATTATCTCGAAAGCCTTGTTCATCATAGTAGCAGAGTCGATAGTGATTTTCGGACCCATGTCCCAGACAGGATGTGCAAGAGCCTGCTCTAAAGTGGCGTTTTCAATATCATCAGCAGTGAATTCCCTAAAAGGTCCGCCGGATGCGGTAAGGATGATTTTATTGACTTCCTCGCGTTTGGCGGATTGCATTGCCTGAAAAATCGCCGAATGTTCGCTATCGACCGGAATTATGGAGCCGCCGTTTTCTTTTGTTTTTTCTAACAGCATCTGGCCTGCAATAACGAGCGGCTCTTTATTGGCGATAGCGAGTTTTTTGCCTTTTTCAGCAGCGGCTAAAAGCGCAGGCAAACCTGCTGAGCCTACAACTGCCGCAAGGACTATGTCTGTATCTTCAAGCTGCGATATTTCCACAAGACCTTCAGGTCCGGCAAGAATTTCAATATCTAAGCCGCCAATCAGCTCGTGAAGTTTTTTGGCAAAATTCGGGTTTGTTACGGCAACATATTTAGGCCCAAATTTTTTTGCCTGCTGAGCCAGCAGCTCGATATTGCTATGAGCGCTCAGCGCATAAACCTGGTATTCCGGGCCGAGCGCCTCAATCACTCGCAGAGCATTTGTCCCAATCGAGCCTGTCGAGCCTAAGATGGCAATTTTTTTGTCCATAAATATTTAAGTGCCTAAAGTTTATAAAAAGTTATAAGTGCCTAAAGTTATAAGTGCCTAAAGTTGTATTTGAACGCCTTCGGCAATTATTTTTACTTTTAACTTTAGCTCACTTTAGTCACTTTAGCTCACTTTTAATGAATAACTTTGTTTAAAGGGTATGTAATTAAGCCCGAAGCCCCGGCACGTTTTAGAGCCGGAACTAAAGTGCGTTCAATCGCATCTTCTATGATAACTTCGATAGCAACATATTGCGAATCTGCAAGCTCGGAAATAGTCGGGCTTTTCTCGGCAGGCAATATTTTCAGAATTGACGGCAAATCGGCTTTTTTTGCATTCAGCTTTAATCCGACTTTATTTCGTGCTTCAATCGCCGCGTTGAGCAGCATGGAGATATTTTCGATTTTTTCACGCTTCGCTTCGATTTTCCAGGCTTTTTTATTCGCGATTAGCCTTGTAGTCGAGCTGATAACCGTATCAACTATTCGCAGGTTGTTCGCCCTGAGCGAGGAGCCTGTCTCCGTCAGCTCGACAATGGCATTTACCAGGCGAGCTTTGACTTCCGTAGCTCCCCAGCTAAATTCCACCTTAACACTTATATTTTTTTCCGCGAAATATTTTTTCGTAACATTTATCAGCTCAGTGGCGATTATCCCGCCTGACAAATCCATCGGTTTAACAACTTTCGATTCCTCGGGAACTGCCAATACCCATCGTGCAGGCTTGCTCGTGGCCTTGCT
>CAYSHS010000112.1:0-7171 GCA_964430845.1 uncultured Pirellulales bacterium
TTGTATTACGGCTCTTATCAAATTTTGTTAGAACAGCTACATATCCTTCAATTTTTTCTGTATTTTCATCCAGGACATCACAGGAACCTTCCCAGCCATCAGCTCCCTCAAAACTATCATACGACAATTGCCTTTCTTCTGGCCCGGCCACGTTAAATATTATACCGGTATCGCCTGATTGTGGATTTTTGTTCCATTTTTCAATTGTCAGATTTCTCCCCAGCGGCTTACCATCAGGTCTGTAACAAAATATCCCATCATCGGTATATTGGCAAGTTCCTACTAATTCAACAGTCACGCCGTTAGGTAATGTAGCTTTAAACTGAGTATTTTCCAACTTATCGCTTATCCCACTTGAACCGATATTATAAAGAGCCTTCACTTCTTTTCCACTCAGCTCACGATTATATATGCGCAATTCATCAATCATTCCGTTCAACGGAAACCACCAGGGCAAAATAGAGCCTTTGCCAGCCTGGATACCAATATAGAGGTCTTCTAAATTAGAATCAGATAAATCTGTCGGCTTATCATCAGTTTCAACAAGCTCACCATCGTAATACAGCTTTGTCCCGGAAACACCGGTGGTAGCAGAAATATGCATCCACTTTTTCAAAGATGTTTCAGGAGCATAGTATGCACTGGATTGCCTGGGCGTATGGTAATGAGCTCCAATTCCAATGTATCGTTTTTCTCTTAATTCGTGGATTGAATGAACAACAAAACCAACCCGGTCTCCACTTTTAGCAACAAATACGTGGTGAGCATCCGGAACCTTGCGGCCGGAACCATCATTTCCGGTCTGACCCGCACCATTTTCAATGTAAGCCCAAAAAGAAATTGTGACTGCATCTGTAAATTTTAGGCTGTCGGAATTTGGAACTTTAATGTAGCCGCGATCATCAATGCCATTAAACTTTACGGCCTTCCCAATCACTCCCGAAGTATATTCTACAGTTTCCTGTGGTAAACCATGATTATTGTTACCACTTATATCTCTGGCATTACCCTCAAATGGATAATAGGCAACTAAACCTTCATTTTCAGATGAAGTATCAACGCGGCTCCCAGATGATTCCAAAGAATCATTATTAATTGATGTGCTATGTTTATTAACAGAAATATCTTCTATTCGACCGTTTGAATCGATATCATAAAGAGCCTTCACTTCCTTTCCGCTTAGTTTACGGTTATATATACGTAATTCATCAATCATTCCGTTCAACGGATACCACCATGACATGATAGAGCCTTTGCCGGCCTGGATACCAATGTAGAGGTCTTCCGAATTAGAATCAGATAAATCTGTCGGTCGATCATCAGTTTCAACAAGCTCACCATTGTAATACAGCTTTGTTCCGAAAACACCGATGGTGACAGAAATATGCATCCATTTTTTCAAAGGTGTTTCAGGAGCATAGTATGCACCAGATTCCTGTGGGGTAAAAATATGAGACATCACTCCCATGTAGCGTTTTTCTTTGCCCTCATGGACTGAATGTAAAACAAAACCAACCCTGTCTCCACTTTTGGAAATAAATACCTGGTGAGCGTCTGGAACCTTGCGGCCGGAACCATCATTTCCGGTTTGCCCGGCACCATTTTCAATCCAAGCCCAAAAAGAAACTGTGACTTCATTAGTAAATTTCAGGCTGTCGGAATTTGGAACTTTAATGTAGCCGCGATTGTCAATGCCATAAAACTTCACAGCCTTTCCAATTACGCCCGAAGTATAATCTACAGCCCCTTCGGGTAAGCCATGATTATTGTTACCGCTTCTATCTTTGGCATCGCCATCAAAAGGATAATAGGCAACCAATCCTTCCTTAGCAGCCGAAGAATCAACGCGGCTACCAGTTGGTTCTAAAGAATCATTATTAATTGATGCATTAAGTTTATTATCAGAAATATCTTCTATTCGGTCGTTTGAATCAGGTTTTAGATTCCAGTTGGCTACCAATCCTTCTTCGTTGCCGGAAAGTTTGTGGAACATATTCTGCTGAATTTCCCTGAGACTCCTGGCTTTATTCCAAATTCGTAAATCAGCAAGCTTGCCCTTAAAATGTCTGCCAAGGTCTGCACTGCCTTTGGCAATTCGCAAAGGTACAGATGCGATAGCCGCAGAAGGAAACACCTGACTGCAAACAAAATGGCCATCGACAAATATTGTTCCTTTTCCATTATTCCATGTAACAGCTACATGATGCCAACGGTTTTTCTTAATTACAGGCATTGAAATCATATTAGTGAAACGTTCACCATTACCAACTGCAAAAGTCAGTGCATAATAATCCTGTTGATCTGATTTATTTTCATCATATTTTGTTTCACCTATTCCACCAGTTGAAGTCAGAATCAATGTCCAGCCTGATTGCCATGGTATCTCTTTGGAAAAAATCGAATCTTCGCCGCTTGCCTGCTCAGCTTTAATCCAAACCTCTGCTGTAAATGTCTGCCCAATATCAAGTGCTTTATTATCAGGGATTTCCAGGTAATCGCTAAACCCATCAAACTCATATACAGCCTGGCAATCCTCATACGGTATATCCTGATTCGAATATTGAGCTTTGCCCATTGGCAGTAAAACAAAAGCTGCAGTAAGAATAACCAATAATCCCAGAAATCCGAGTTTTGCGGATTTAGGGAATGGTCGGCTGAGAATATGTTTTATTCGCCCGGATAGAGCTTTCTTCGATTCTACTACACCAACTAATCTCAGACTCAATGCAGGTCTGGAGAATGCCATCTCCGCTACGTCTATGAGTGTATTAGTGTAGCTTTTGGCCTCCGCGCCAAGAGCTACGAGAACCATTTCATCTACGGCCTGCTCGCGAATTTTACGCATGACCGAATTTGCAAGCCAAAGAAGCGGATTATAAAAGTATAAAATCTGCAACAAAGTCTGAACGCAATTTACCCAAAGGTCGGCTCTTTTAATATGAGATAATTCGTGAATAAGAATCGCTTTTAATTTATCATGTGAAATCTTACTTAAAAGGCTCGTTGGTATCAAAATCACCGGCTTAAACAAGCCGCATACCGCCGGGCTGGAAGCATTATAAGATAATCTCATTTCAATATTTCTGTTGACACCAAGCTGCTTCTTACATTCCTTCAACGTTTCAAGCAACCTGTTTTTTGCAGGCTCACTTTGCGCGATAAGACCTCTTACAAAAAATACCCTCTGAATAAGCAAAACCAACAAAACCAGCACTCCAACAATCCAAATCAAAAAGATTCCTCCCTGCCAGGTTAAAGAATTTGTATCTGACGCGGCAAGCTTGGAAGGTACGATTGTTTGAGCTAACTCAGAAGTTTGCGGAGAAGTATCTATTTCAGGCACTATCGTGACTTGAGATATAACCGGTTCGCTGTAATGCTGAAAATATTGAACCTGTCGCGGCGAAAATTCAGCTACTCCGGGCATTTCATAATTGGAAGGTTCTGATGATATTGCAGGTTCAAAATCTATTTCTTGTGCCTGTCTATCAAAATCTTCAGAATTGACTACAAAATATTCCCCAAACCAGTTACCAATTCCTGTAGGTAATGATAATGCCGGCGGTAAAATCAGCTTAATAAAAACAAGCATCCATATCCAATAGCGAAATGTCGCCCTGATTCGTTTACGAATAAAAATGTCAATAATAAGCAATAAAACAATAAGGATGCTTACCTGAACAAACATTGACAATGAAAAGTCGCAAAACGCCCGGCCAGACTTATCCAGTAATTCTATGATATTATTAATTATATTATCCATTGTTTCTCTCCCGAAATTGTAATTTTATTCCCAGTTTTCTGCTTTTTCCTCACTTTTTCGTACAAGCTCGTGAAGCTGAGACGCCTCATCCTTTGAAATGCCTTCATGCTCTATTAAAAACTGCATCATAGGAGTTAAAGCGCCATCGAAAGCACGCTTTAACATTTTACGAAACTCACGATGTTTTGCATCAACCTCGCTTATACAGGACTTGAAAAGCTGAAGGTTGCGTACTTTATCAATTTGCAGAAATCCTTTTTCGACCATCCTGTCCATAGTAGTTTTGATGGTGCTGTACGCTTTGCCGGGACTCGTGACTCGTGACTCGTGACTCGAATTTTCGAGCGACGAGCGACGATCCACAAGCGACGACTTGCGTGCAAGCTCTTCCTGTACTGTCCCTGCGGCACAAGGTTCTTTCTCCCAGACGATTCTCATGATCTCCCATTCGACTTCCGTCATTTCTGTTTTTCGCTTATTATGTACTTTTTGTTTTTCAAACGATTCTGACATAATCAAATACCTCCAAGTTCTATATTCTTAGAGCATATTCTATATATGTCGTATATGTCAACAGAAAAAATTTAAAATATTTATAAAAAAATTCATTTTCCGCATTATTTAGCTAAAAATGCTGAATAAATAGATAAAAAAGTTTGTTTAAAAGTGTTTATCTTTTTCAATAATTCATTCATGACGCTAATTTTTTGAACTTTATTCTTGATGCAATCATAGCAAGAATAAACCCGAGAAGGCAGATAATCAGACCAATACCAAAATTACGACCCACTTGAAAAAGAATACTTATTATTAAAATTATCCCAATAATGGTCAGAAAAATCTGCAACATGGAAATCTTGTATAAATAGTTTTTGGGTGTTACGAAAACGGGTATAGCCGAGAGAAACGCTATTATAAAAACAGCCCAGCCAAGAGGTCCTGCATGATATCCCACCTGATACGCAGAACTTCCCTGCCCAAACATTCCTGAAATCTGCGGCAAACGAATATATGCCCAGGGCAAAAAGAAACCAAGAATCACCATCGAGACAGCAACCAGCATAACAATATCGACCCTGCTGAATTTTTCCTCACCTCTTAAAGCACTTGAACGACCAAGAGATTCAAGAAGCTCATTTGCTTCTTCAGGACTTATTTTGCCATTTTCGACCATATCCGTTATACGCTTCCTTTCGGAAATATCTGTATTAATTTCCGCTCCCATCCATTTAATAAGAAACTTTATCAATACAAGAAAAAAAAGAATGCAAATAATTAAAATAGGTAAAATACTAACATACATGATAATTCTCCTTATTTTTGAGTTTTCAAAATAAACGCGGCGTCTTTTACACTCATCTCGCCTTTTTCTATCGAATCGAGAATCTCTTTTCTTGTCAAAGGTATTTCCTTCGATGCAGAAACGAGAACATTATTAATGCTGTCGAGCATCTTATTTATCGTCGGATATGAAATGCCAAGCTCTTTTTCCACTGCTTTTATATTTCCCCTGTGCCGCAGAAAAACCACTATGAATTTCTGGTACTCAGCAGGCAGCAATGACATACCTTTAGCTTGAAAGGAGCCGTTTATTTCGCTGCCGCAGTCGGTGCATTTAAATTGAGTTACCTCAATATTTCCGCCGCATAGCGGGCACCCGGCTGGCAAATTGATTTGTTGTCTTTTGTTACTCATATTACTCATTCTTTAATTATATACGCAATAATAATGAATTTATTTAATATATCAATAAATATATTTAATTATTTTGCAAAAATGTCAAAAAATATTAATTTAAAAAGAAATCCCGAAAAAACCTAAAAAAATATATTTGAAATTAGCTAAAAATAGTACAATACTGTTTTATTATTTTGAAAAGGAGTATTAATGAAAAAGACAGCTTCCATAATAATTGTTTTAACATTTGTATCACTACTGTGGGCCGCAAAGTCAAATCAAAACGACATTACCCCTGCACAACAGAAAAGCATTGAAAAGGAAATTCTCAAAGTCCATGAAGATATGACAAAAGCGGCAGAAAAACTCGACGCTGATGCTCTCTTTAAATACGTGCTCGATGTGAACGATGTTATTATCGAAAATGGCGATTTACGTTCAACACGAAAAGATGCTTATGACAACACGAAACAGGGTTTTCAGGCGCTAAAGGCTATATCATATACTTATAACCACAAAAATATTAATGTTATTTCTCCAACTGTAGCCCTTTTGACAGGCAGCGGCACGACAACAGCAACTTTCTCAGACGACTTAAAAATCTCTATAGATTTCGTAGAGACTATTGTTTTTGTTTTACGCGATGGGCAATGGAAAGTCATTCATGCACACAGGTCTTCATCAAATATTCGTTAGACAGAGATTATAGAAACTTTTAAAAGTATGATAGAAGAAAAAAAATTTAATGGTTTTTCTCCAAATACATTGAAATTCCTTAAATCGCTCGAAGCAAATAACAACAAACAATGGTTTGAAAAGCACAGAGCCGATTACGAACAATTCGTACTTGAGCCGTTACGAAGCCTGGTGAACGATTTGGGAGATTTCATGCTAAAAATCGACCCACGTTTCGAAATTCTTCCATCTATAAACAAGACAATTTCGAGGATTTATCGCGATACGCGATTCTCCGAAGACAAGTCGCCATACAGGAGCAACTTCTGGATAGTGTTCAAAAGACAGAAGAAGGAATGGTCAACGCAGGTTTGTGCGTATTTTTTCGAGGTATTCAAAGACCATTACCATTACGGCATGGGATTTTACGACGCCGCTCCGCTTATCATGCACAAGTTTCGCGAGCAAATCGATGAAAATCCGATAGAATTCAAGAAAGCTATTTCTTTCTATTCCAGGCAGAATATTTTCTCCCTGGAAGGCGAAGCATACAAGAGAATCATCGATAAATCAAAACCGAAAGAAATCCAGAATTGGTATCAGAAAAAAAGCATGTACCTGGTTTGTGACAGGAAAATCGATGAGACCTTGTTCAGCAGAAATCTGGTCAATGACTTGAAACACGGATTCGATATGCTCGCCCCGCTTTATCGTTATTTGCAAAAAATAATAAGTTTAGCTATAACTACTTAATTAGTCTGGCTATTTCTTTAAAATTAGGATGATTAGCTGTTTTCAAAAGTTCAAAGAGAATCATTTCTACGCTGCTGATTTTACAACCTTCGCGAGCCATTCGTTCAAGAGCAATTTTTTTGTTTTCAATTGTTCTTGATGAAACAGCATCAGCAATAACATTCACATCAAAACCTTTTTGGAGTAATGCGATAGAAGTCTGGTAAATACAGACATGAGTTTCAATCCCACTGAGAATAACCTGATTTACATTCAATTTGTTTATCTTTTTATTGAATCGTTCGTCGCCGCAGCAACTGAAAG
>CAYSHS010000112.1:7181-9124 GCA_964430845.1 uncultured Pirellulales bacterium
TAGGCTCGATACCGGATAAAAGCCCTGCTATCTCAGGAATTGTCGGTCCCAGGGATTCAGGAACCTGCTGGCACCAGAGGATTGGAATATTCAATATTTTCGCTGCTTTGATGAGAACCTGGATGTTTTTAAAAAGAAGCTCTTTTTCATACATTATTTGGGCCAATCTACCCTGTACGTCAATAATTACCAAAGAGCAATCTTCGATATTAAGCATCCTTACCTGCTTAGAATTATCCTCAATTGAACGGTTTTTTCACCTTTTTCATTCTCGTTCGGCTGATAGTATTCAGTCAGCACAGGCTGGGGGATTGTAGTTAAACCTAAGCGAACATCCCCACCGGAGGAGAAAACACCTCGATCAGGTAAAAAATAATTCACACTATTTATTATCGCAATATCTTTTGCCACTTCAATAGATTTATCTTCATTTACCTGGTTTACTATTTTAGCAATCTGTGAAGGAGTAACAGTTTCGACTTCAACGCTCTGACCAAAAACTTTCGTATCTACAAAGAACGAGGCAAAATACAGCTTGTCCCAGTTACCTTTCAACTCGTTTAACAGCTTATTCAAACCTTCCCTGCTGCAATTCAATGTATATACTCGTCTATTACCTTCTTTTATCGAAGTTACAGAACCAATAAGGCCGCTATCCTCAATCGCCCGGCTAATTATCGAATCGACACCTCTAAAATCGTTCGTTTTCAGCTCAAGCTTGCCGCTTAATCTCAAATCCGCGACAGAAGGAATTTGTGTAACTCTATCGCCTGTTTGAGAAGGCATAAGCATATTGATTACAACCATCAGTACGGCTGCGAGCAAAACCATCGCTGCGGCTGCAAAAATCCTGCGAAACAGTATGAATCTCGATTTGGGGGATTGTTCGGGAACAAAAACATGGTTTGTCCGGCTTGTTTGAGTTTTCGCATTAAGCGATGCTTTTAAATTCTCCATTATGCAGGACGGAGCCTTCACTACGGGTAATGCACTCACTAACATCCTGCATTTTTGTATTTGTCTTAAGCGAACTGCAATTTTCGGGTCATTCGCTGCCATGCGTTTGACTTCCGTTCTTTGTCTTACTGACAGCTCGCCATCAACGTAACTGTTGAGCAATTCTTCTATTTTCATTTCTTCTTTCATAGCAAACCGGCCTCCAAAATCTTTCTCAGCCTGCCCCTTGCCCTGCTTAACCTGCTTCTAACGGTGCCCAATTCGATATTCAAAACCTCGGCAATCTGGGCGTAATTCATACCTTCTATATCACGTAACACAACGATAGCTTTTTGCGGCTCTTCCAGTTGCATGAGTGCCTTAATAGTTAAATCACATAATTCCCTGTTTTGAGCGACTTCCACAGGATCAGGTGAATTGTCATCTCTTAAAAACTCCTTCATTGCCTGTGTAGTTTGGCTTTCTTCTTTCCGGCTTTCAGCATCCAAAGAGCTGATTTCAAGCCTGGCATTCTTCTGACAATAATTCAACGTCAGATTTACTGCTATCCGAAAAGCCCAGGTATAAAATCGGCTCTTGCCCTGGAACTTATCGATGTTCTCTATTACTTTGACAAAAGTTTCCTGTGTCAGTTCCGCCGCATCATCAGGATCAGCACAAATTTTCAAAATAACATTATAAATGCGATTCTGGTACTTTAGTATAAGCTGCTCCATAGCGGCAGAATCGCCATTCTGAGATTGCCTTACAAGGTTGGCATCATCCATGCTGACACACTCATTATCCATCCGATCGTATTGGATTTCAATTTTCGCGGCTTCTGTCACAAACCATCTCCTAATTTAGACCAAAATTACCTCAACGAGTTCCTTAAAAAACCGGCAATAATCACACTTATTTCTCGATCATACCCTGATATAATCTCAAATCAACCTCGTCTGGTCAACCTATATTTTATACTGTTTTTTAATATATCAGGTGTGAAA
>CAYSHS010000113.1:0-9080 GCA_964430845.1 uncultured Pirellulales bacterium
CTTGTAGCTGCTTATCGCTGTTGCGTTTATCCTGTCCGCAGGCAGCTTTAAGGCAGCAGGCTCAACTGTAAAGCTCCATACACGTCCTTTATGTTCTCCGGGACTGGATGATTCATTTACTTCATCGACTCTCCAGTAGTAGGTCTTTCCAAAATCGAGTGCGTCAGGATTGTAAGTATTTGCATCAGCCGCCTGACCGGGAGATACATTAGCATCCATAGGGTTATCTATTGTAGCATTATTAACATCGTCGAAATTTGAACTGAAAAAGACATTGTGAGTACCACCTTCTTCTTCGATATAATAACCCGGCTTCCAGCTAAGAATTACATCTTGAGCAACATCTGTCTCACCGTTTCCAGGATTGGGCGAACCAGCTAATCCGAGATCATCAAGATTTTGTCTCCAGAACAATAAGTTCTGTAAGAACTCAATAACTTCTTGAATAGCTTCCGGATCCCCTGCAGTAGCCACTCGCTCAAGAGTCCGCAACGCACTAAAAACAACATATCCTCTGCCATACTGCGCTCCGACAACAATAGGCCAACCGCTCTCTACGTCTTCAACCAGTACTTCCCACGGCGAACTCACTGAATGGGGACCATCAGCAAAGTAAGTTTCTAATCCCCAAAGTCCCTGTACAAAGTAATCCACAGTGATTTCATTCGGAAAATCGAATAAGGGGTGGTCAGCCAATGTAACTTCACGCGCTTGCGTAATATCATCATCATAAAGAGTAAGTGGATAAGGCATGTAAGCCTGGTTCCAACTGTTATCCTGCTGATAATCGAGGGTAACCAGATAACCGCCATTTTCGACATAGTCTTTGACTACCTCATAATTTGATTTAAGATCCGGGTTGCCATCATAGGCCACTACATCAACACCAATAACGTCGAATTGCAATAAGTTACTCAATGTATAATCGCCTGCTCCGATTGTTTCGTATACAATACCGGCTCTCTCAAATGCCACATCTGCATCGTCAGCTTGATCTCCAGATCCCGGGATTAAGCCGACTTTTAACTCCTGGGCAGCAAAAGCAGATACTGTACAAATACACATTGTGATTATACAAGTGATCACAATAAGAGCGTATTGCCTATAGAATATTTTGTGTTTTAACATCTTAAACCCTTCCTTTCTAATAATAGTTCACCTTCAAGATAAGAAACAAAATAAATCAATTTTCTATACATTAAAACATCATTCATAATTTTAATAATTTTTTTTGTTACACAACATAAAACAGCAAAGTATGATTGACCATACTTTTTTTCAGATATGTCTTATTCGATTACAATTTCGTTAATTACTTTTAAATTATTCATAAAATCTGAATATAACCGCCCAGGATGTTTTGGACAAATTTAAAATCTCCTTCTTGCTTCAATAAAATTAATTTAAAGTAACTTAAAATTTTACTAATGATTCAAAACAATTTCTACCCTTCCTTATGTCAACCTATCAAACATCCTCCTGCTCAGGCTTACCTTGTTGAATTGTTATCTTACCTCCTTCCTATAAATATAAATAACAAAATTACATAAAGGCAAAAATCATAAATTACGGGAAATTACGATTTCATACCAAATATCAATTTTCTACTTATTGAAAATAAACAATCCATGGTTATTTTAGTTATATATCAGAGCGTTTTGCTCCTACGCAACATTTTACTCTGGCAAGAAAGTCTAATCCACATGAGACTTACCCACTATTTTATTTATACCAGATTATTGCCATGTTTGTCAAGAAAAAGAAATAAAAGAACCCGAATTTCCGGAAAAATTTCTTGTCCTGCATATCCCTGATATTGTATAAAGTACGATTAATCTCAATGTTACATGAATTATAAGTATAAACAGGCATTACTGGAGGCTAAAAAGTGGCCAATATCGACAAGATTCGTAATATAGTGCTTTTAGGGCATGGCGGAAGCGGAAAAACCTCCCTGGCAGAGGCAATTCTTCACAAAACAGGTAAAACTAACCGTTTGGGGTCTGTGGATGAAAAAACAAGCGTTTGTGACTACTATGACGAAGAAAAAGAGCATCAACATTCTATTCTTTCATCCATAGTAAATACAAATTACTCGGATACCCTTATTAATATTATCGATACGCCGGGTTATCCCGATTTTATCGGTCCTGCAATTAAATCGATTCCGGCCGCTGAAACTGCCGTAATTGTAATTAGTGCGTTGGCAGGCATAGAGACAAACACCCGTAAGTTGTTCGACCTGGCAAACAAGGCGGATATGCCGAAAATCCTCGTTATTAACAAAATAGATGCCGAGAATGTCGAATTTCCCGAATTAATTAAGAATATTCAGGAAACTTTCGGCCCGCAATGCCGATGTGCCAACCTCCCGAGCCAGGACAAAAACTCTATTATTGATTGTATCGATAACCAAACAGGTGATTCGCCTGTTATGGTTCCTTCCCAGGCTCATACGGAGCTTATCGAAAGCATTATCGAAGCTGATGATGAGCTTATGGAAAGCTATCTTGCTTCCGAAGAGATTTCAAAGGAAAAAATTTCTTCGGTATTCGTCGAGGCAATGAAAATAGGAACAATAATTCCAATAGTTTTCACAAACGCAAGGAAAGAAACAGGTATCCAGGAACTGCTGGATATCATCGTCAAATACACTCCTTCGCCAGTCCAGGCAAAATCTAAGACACTCAAAAACGGCGATCAGAAAACTATATTGAAAGCTGATCCGGCCGGGCCTCTTGCAGGCTTGGTATTTCGTATCGGATTTGATCCCCGCTCGAATATGAAATATTCATCTATCCGCATTTTCAGCGGCACGCTCAAGTCGGATACGAATATGTTGTGCAACGATGAGAAAAAGGGAATTCGACCGGGACATATTCTAAAATCTCAGGGAAGCGAAAACACAGAGATAGAAGAAGGCAGAGCCGGTGATATAATCACGCTGGCCAAACTCGAGGAATTGAAAATAGGTGACCTGGTACACGATGGCAAAGTTTCGGGAAAATTCGAGATGCCGCCCGTGCCTGAGCCTATGTATTCTCTGGCATTAGAGCCTGCTTCGAGGGGAGACGAGCAGAAGATTGGTAACGCATTGGACAGGCTTTGCGAAGAAGACCCATGCTTTAAAATAAGCAGGGATATGCAAACGCGTGAGCTGGTAGCCAGCGGACTTGGTGACCTGCATTTGCGGGTAACGCTTGAAAAAATGCTGAACCGATTCAAACTTACTGTAAATACAAAAGAACCGAAAATCCCGTACCGCGAGACAATTACGGCCAAAGCAGAAGGTCATTACCGTCACAAAAAGCAGACGGGAGGCGCAGGTCAGTTTGGCGAAGTTTATCTTCGCGTGGAGCCGGCTGAGCGCAACTCCGAGCCGCCTTTGGATTATAACTGGGATATTTTTGGCGGGTCCATACCGGGACAGTTCGAGCCTGCTATCCTCAAAGGAATCAATGATGTAATGCAGTCAGGTTTCGTCGCAGGTTTCCCTTTGCAGGATGTAAAAGTTTCCATTTACGATGGTAAATATCATCCTGTCGATTCGAAGGAAGTTGCGTTCCGCGCCGCAGGCAAGGGAGCGTTCCTGGATGCTTTGCAAAAGGCAAAACCGGTTTTGCTTGAGCCGATAGTCGAGATGGAGGTAACAGTTCCATCGGAAAATGTAGGTGATATTACAGGTGATTTGGCCTCGAAAAGAGGCAGAATTTCAGGACAGGATGTTTTGCCCGGCAACCTGATAGTGATTAAAGCACTTGTGCCGCTCTCGGAAGTTGCACAGTATAACAGCCAGTTGAAAAGCGTTACAGGCGGCAGGGGAAGCTATTCGATGACATTAAGCCATTACGAATTAGTCCCGCCGAACGTCCAGCAGCAAATAGTTGCTCAATACGCAAGGAAAAAAGAAGAAGAGTAATAATTGAATTTTTGCAAAAATGAGAAAAGGCATATTTTGCAAAGTGTTTGTTTTTTGATTATCTTTGCATTTCCGGTGTGTCCGGCTCGATGTGGACGGTGACATTAATTGGGCGGCTTATCTGCTCTTCAAGAGTTTTTTCGAGACTTTCGGAAATTTCATGAGCGGCCGCGACGTTCAACTCAGGGTCGACGAGAATGTGCACGTCGAGAAAAACTTCTCTGCCTACCGTGCGGCTGCGCAATTTATGCCAGTGGTGTATCGATGAGTTCGAGTTAATTATGTTTTTTATAAGCTCTATCGTATCATTATCGATGGAGCTTTCTGTTAATTCTCTGAAAGCATCCCCTATTACTTTTATGCCAACCCAGATAATCATAAGACCTACTGCGCTAGCCGCAACCTGGTCACCGTGAGTGAAACCGAATTCCAGGGATATAAATCCTATTACAACCGCGACGGAGCTAAACGCGTCACTGCGATGATGCCACGCGTTGGCATATACCGATGGACTGTGGGATTCGACGGCAATTTTTTTCGTTTTTCTATACAGCCATTCTTTGGAAAGAACGGAGATGACGGCAGCAATTAAAACAGCAAAGTTAGGTTTAGTAATTTCGTCCCTGGCTATAGCGATGGTGGCATAATAAATCATTGTTCCGCCTACAACGATTAAAATTAAGGCGACAAATCCTCCCGCGAGAGTTTCTGCACGCCCGTGGCCGTAGGGGTGACTGCTGTCGGCTTTTTTAGAGCCGATGCGAACTCCGAGCAGCACAGCGACGTCGGTGGCCAAATCAGAAAGCGAGTGTATGCCGTCCGCAACCAATGCAAGCGAGCCTGCAACATGACCGATTATAATCTTTATCAGAGAAAGAGTGACATTTAACCACATCCCGATATATGTAACGGATTCAATTTTTTTACCGGATATATCTCTTTTATCCGTTTTCATATTTTTTACTGCGATACTTTTTCTCGTATTTTCAAAATTGCATCGACATATTTTCGAGCAATGGATTGTTCTCTCGCTTCGGCAATAACTCGCATTACAGGCTCGGTATTGCTGGACCTGATGTGCAGCCATGCGTCCCCGAAATCGAACCTGTACCCGTCGGATGAGTTAAGTTTTGCCTGCGAGAAGTCATTTTTTGCAGCATCGAGGATTTTCTGTGCCTGATTTTTATCAGCGGCGAATTTCTCTTTTATCATATGATAGCCGCCAATTTCATCTGTTAGCTGACTTATCGTTTTTCCTGTTTCAGCCATCATTTGCAGTATGAGAGCGATTCCGACAAGACTGTCCCTGATGGGACCAACTCGCAGGTCGATTACGCCGCCGTTACCTTCTCCCCCGATAATACAATTATGCTCGAGCATCGCTTTGGCTACGTTGGCTTCACCGACCGGTGTGCGAATAGCATGGCTTTCCGAATTTGCTGCGATATCATCAATCATTCTCGAAGTAGAAAGATTCGCGGCGGCACTGCCTTTTTTCTTGCTAAAAATATATTTTGCCGCAAGTGCAAGTGTGTACTCCTCACCCGGGTAATTTCCGTTTTCATCAACTATTGCCAGCCTGTCTGCATCGGGGTCCTGCGCGAAACCAATTTCCGCTTTGCTTTCCTTTACCACGGCGCAGAAGTCTTTTAAGTTTTCCGCTGTTGGTTCGGGTGTGTGAGCGAAAATACCTGTTGGCTCATCATTTACCGCAAAAATTTTGCATCCGAGCCTGGCCAGGAGCTTCTTCGTGACCGGCCCGCCTGCGCCGTTGACACTGTCTAATGCAACCTTGAATTTCTTCGAGGCTATAAGCTGCTTATCTATTATTGCCAGCACTTTGTCGATATGCCTTTCGTCGGCCTTGTTGTCATAAGTTATTTTTCCGCATTTTGTAGAGTTTGTATAAACAATATTCTTCTCGAAAAAATATTTCCTTATTTGTTCGGCGGATTCGGGAGGCGGAGCCATCCCGTTATCGAGCAGCAATTTAATACCGTTATATTTAATCGGGTTGTGCGAAGCCGTGATTATTACCCCGCCTGCGCAGCCAAGCTCTTTTAATGAAACGCCGACGCTCGGGGTAGTGACAAGACCCAGGTCGATAACATTAATTCCGATGCAGGTCAGTCCTGCAGTTACAGCAGCTTTAAGCATATAGCCGCTCGGGCGGGAATCCATCCCGATGCAGACTGTCTGTTTATCGGCGGGATTTATGCTTTTAAGAAACGCTCCGAAAGCGCAGCCGTACCCTACAGCGACAGGAGCAGTAAGGTTGTCACCTATAATGCCGCGCATCCCGCTGACACTAATTATTAATTGTTCAGTCAAGTTTGCAGACGTAAATTTCATTTACAAAATCCAGCTTGCCAAGCTCCTCGAATGCTTCGGTCTGAGGCTCTTTGTCGAGGCTTACCGCGAGCATCGCCTTATGCTCGGCAGGTTTCTGGCCTACGCCCATAGTGCAAATATTGATATTGTAACTGCCGCAGACGGTCCCGACTGCACCGATAACGCCAGGCTTGTCATCGTTGAAAATAACCAGCACCGTGCCCTGGGGTGTTACCTCGATATTGAAGCCGTCAATTTCGAAAATCCTGAGCAGCGAGCCTCCGAATATGGAGCCTGTAACTGTCCTTGTCACTTTGTCGGTGACAACTTTAGCGCGGAAGCTGGCTGCGACGTCCTTTACTTCCGGATTTTTCATCTCGTCTATGCTTATTCCCCGCTCTTTTGCAAGGACAGGCGTATTGACCATATTAAGCGGCATCTCGAAATGTTTCTGCAGCAGTCCAATGGCGAAATTCAAGGTAACAGGCTCGACTGCCATCTCTGCAATTGAGCCTCGATACTGCACCTGGACTTCCTTGATATGCCCTGTGCTGATAGTGCTAAGAAGAACGCCAATCCTTCGAGCAAGCTCTGCGTACCTGCCGACAATCGCAGGCATAGCTCCTGCAGTTGACGGGGCATTTATCGCATTTCGCACAGGCCCGCCTTTTAGTGCATCTATCAGAATTTGAGCGGCTTCGACCGCAACTTCGATTTGTGCCTCCTCGGTGCTTGCACCAAGGTGAGGCGTGACAACGCAGTTTTCACATTCTGTAAAACGTGTATTTTCCGGAGGCTCTTTCGGGAATACGTCCAGCGCAGCACCTGCTATGCGTTTCTTTGTGAGTGCATCGTATAAGGCGTCTTCGTTGATTATCCCGCCGCGAGCACAGTTGACTATTCGCACTGTCGGCTTCATCAATTCAATCTGTGGAGCGCCAATCATGTTCAGCGTCTGCTCGTTTTTCGGGATATGAAGACTGATGAAATCGGCCTCCTTATAAATCCGCTCGATATTATCGGTAATCTCGATTCCGAGCTTTTCCGCATCTGTCGGAGCCGCAAACGGGTCATAACCCAATATTTTCATATTGAAACCCTGAGCCATCTTTGCAACCGCCATACCGATTCTGCCAAGTCCGATCAAGCCGAGAATTTTATTGTTTAACTGGTTGCCTGTATATTTTTTCCTGTCCCATGCACCGCTTTTGAGACTATTGCAGGCTTGTACAACATTGCGGCTCATCGCGAGTATTAGAGCCATAGTGTGCTCGGCGGCACTTAGCGTATTACCGCCGGGTGTGTTCATTACGAGGATTCCCTTTCGTGTAGCTTCCTTCACGTCGATATTATCCACACCGACGCCAGCTCTGGCTACCGCCCTGAATTTGCCCGGCTTAGCCAGTACCTTAGCGGTTACTTTAGTATCGCTGCGGATAATCAGGCCGTCATATTCGCCGATAATCCGGGTAAGCTCATCCTCACTGATACCGGTTTTTACGACAGGTTCCACACCTTCGGCTGCGTTAATTAAATCTATTCCTTCTTTTGCAAGTTTGTCTGTTATCAGAATTTTTATCATGTCCGAACTCCAAAAAACAATAATTATTCAGGTTTTTGAGCCGCATTTTACTTACCTTTCACAATAATATCAATTATGTTCTGAATAAATTTGTTTGGAGTTGATTTTCGACGAGCTTATCGAGATAAATAAATCCGGCACGAGCATTCTTCTTGTGGAACAGAATGCCTCCGAAGCATTAGAAATCGCTCATTGTGCATATGTATTCAATATTGGTGAGATAGTCCTTGAAAATACCGGCGGGAATCTTTTGAATAACGAAAGAGTTCAAAAGACATTCCTCGGCGGATAAAAATATTTTACTCGTTCGATACCGGAAATTCGGCCTGTGGATTAAAAAACCGAAAACATCTTATAGCCATTATTCCAAACCAGGCTGCCATAGGTATAGGAATTGTGCTCCTGCTGAGGTTAGCCAGTCGGGTAGTTTTATGTTTATCAGGGATTCGAGGCCTGTTGCGCCTGCTGAAACCGGGCTGTAGGCATTGGGAGTGTAAGAAGCCGGCCTGTGATAGATAACTACTGTTGCTTTCTTTACATCTGCCATCTCTTTTGCCCATGCGATTCCGTCTGCGAGATAGCCGATTTTGTCAATTAAACCCTCTTTTTTAGCCTGCTCGCCGGTAAAGACTCTGCCGTCTGTAAGCTCCTGGAGCTTTTGCTCTGTAATTTGCCTGCGGCCTTTGCGCACTACTTCTATAAACTGCTCGAACATCTCTTTTACAATCCCTTCGAGGACTTCTTTTTCAGGCTCAGTCAAATCGTGGAGAGGTGATGCGATGTCTTTCAATTGGCCGCTCTTGATTGCGATTGTCTGGACGCCGATTTTTTGCATAGTGCCTTCGATGCTGAATGTCTGGAAGATTGTACCGATATTGCCTACTACGCTGCTTTGCTGAGCTATTATGCCATCGGCTGCACAGGAAAGGTAGTATGCACCGCTGCAGGCCATGCCTGTTACGCAGACGATAACAGGCTTGTTTGTTTTGCGTTTGAACTCTTTGAGGCTGTGATACATAATTTCCGCCGCGACTACTGTGCCGCCCGGGGAGTCTATACGCAGCACGATTGCTTTTACTCGATGGTCCTTTGCGGCTTTGTCGAGGTTTTCGATGAACGCACTTACCGGGTTTTCACCTGTCTTGAGTAATCCATCCTGCCGCTCGTTGGCCATTGTTCCTGCGACATCGATTATTGCTATTTTATCGGATATGAATAAGCCTTTGTCTTTTTGTACCCGGGTTTCTT
>CAYSHS010000114.1:0-9066 GCA_964430845.1 uncultured Pirellulales bacterium
ACGAAAGAATTTCACTTATAGTTAGTTCTGTATAACCTTCCGGTATGGTTGTATCGAAAATCGCGTCGTCAAGCTCAATGTTATAATCCCCTAAAGTATTAAATTCATGTAGATTTAGATCATTTAACATAGTCATAATACACTTGCCAACCTTCATATCACCTTCGACCTGAACCGGTAATTGGTCTTTAATGCCAATCCAGACTTTACCCTTTGCGTCCTGAAGATTCATAAGAAGCTTGGGGAAAATTTCTTTGAAACTCTCAGCGTTTTTAAACTCAAAACCCTCAGTCATGACTCCATTGATATTGTCCTGACCAAGTTCCCTGTATGTATTCTCAAGAAGCAAGTTAACGATACCATCAGGAGTAACATTCTCCAAAAATTGCTGTATCTGTTTATCTGTAGAATCAAATAACATATACTTCTCTTGTTTCGGTAAAACTAAAAGAGCCAGTTTCCGAGGTCGATTCAGAGTGATACGATAAATAAGCTCATTCCCAACGTATCCCTCTTCAACCAAACCATATTGTTTTGAAAAATATTTCACAAGGTCAAAATCCATTTTAATACCGGCGAACTCGAATACTTCATTGGGTGTAGCCGGATTTGTAAAGGTCTTTGTACCTCGTATCATACATGTCTCGATACCCGCGACTCTTTTCTGAACATCAGCCAGTACAATGCTACCATATTTTGAGCCTCCAAAGGGATTTGTTAAAACCAATATGAACGCAAGTGCGACTACCGCCGCTGCTGAATATTTTGTGACTCTACTTTCCATAATAAATCTCCATAGATTAATATGCTGTTTCTTTGTTTTATGCTTCACAGATTCATTGAGGATATATTTCGCTTTCCATTGCTCGGCATCGAATGTAACTTCGCCGAAATCAACGGCACTCGACAATTTCTCATCAAGCCATTTTTCATCTTTTCTGTTTTTCATAAATCCACCTCAATAGAATCCAACCTGCTTAACTCTTTCGCGATGAACTTTTTTGCTCGTCTGAGCCTGCCGTTCACAGCTTCCTGAGAAATCCCCAAAACTCTTGCAATTTCTTCATAACTCAACTTGTTATAAAACTTCAACAAAACTACTTCTTTTGATTTCAATGGCAGCTTTGAAACAATGTCTTTAACAAGTTCATCATTATTATTTTGTTCTACTTTTTCATTCGAATGAATTTCACAATCTTCAAGCTGGATATGTTCGTTTCTTTTTCTTTTCTTTGCCATATCAGATGAAATGTTGCGGCAAATTCCTGCAAGCCACATGACGAACAAATCAGCCTTTTTCAACCTGGAAATGTCACGAAAGGCGATATAAAACGATTCCTGAGCCGCATCTTCTGCCAGGTCCTTATCGGACAATCGCGAATATGCAATAGCAACCATCGCAGGGTAATATTGCCCGCATAACCTGCTGAAACTATCGGCGTCGCCTTTCGATGCAGCCTGAACTAAGTTGTTTAGGTCATTCGTTTCCACATTTCTATTATATAAGTCTGTTTGAGAAATGAAAACAGGGCGCTAAAAATCCTTAAAATAAGGAATTTCCTGACAATTTTATTTACGAACCCGTGTTTGGACTCAAGAGTATAAATAGTAACTAATTGTACTATTATTACAAAAAGGAGTTGATAAAATGAGCAAAAAAAGCTTAAAATCAGTTATATTGCTCACATTTATTGTTTTAGGCGGAATTGGAAGCCTTGTTTTATATGCAAGCCAGAAAGATAAAAGCAATTCTCAAAATCCTGTAAAAACTGAAAAGGACAAAAGGAAGATGTATAGAAAACTCACACGCGAAGAAGAAAGAGTCATTGTTCATAAGGGAACCGAGGCTCCTTTTACAGGCGAATATAATAATTTCTTCGAGAAAGGCGTTTATACATGCCGGCGATGCGGTGCAGAGCTTTTCGAGTCAGATGACAAATTCGCATCCGAGTGCGGCTGGCCGAGCTTCGACCAGCAGATACCCGGAGCAGTAAAGTGGATTCCCGATAAAGACGGTATGCGAACCGAGATAATATGCACAAATTGCGGTGCGCACCTGGGACATGTATTTCTCGGCGAAGGATTGACTGCCAAAAATACACGCTATTGCGTTAATTCAATTTCTATGATTTTCATACCTGCGGAAAAAAGAGTAAGAACGGAAAAAGCTATATTCGCTTCAGGATGTTTCTGGGGAACAGAGTATTATATGGAAAAAGAGCCGGGAGTTATATCGACAACAGTCGGTTTTACAGGCGGTTTCGTTGCTAATCCTACTTACGAACAGGTCTGCACCGGCACAACAGGTCACGCCGAATCTGTCAAGGTTTTATATGACCCGAATAAAACAAGCTATGAGAAATTAGCGAAACTGTTCTTCGAGACACATGACTTCTCGCAGGTCAACAGGCAGGGACCTGATATCGGGACACAGTATCGTTCCGCGATTTTCTATCTGAACGACGAGCAAAAAGAGATTGCTGAAAAGCTGGTCAAGATACTTAGGGAAAAAGGCAAAAAGGTAGCTACGGAAATTACACCGGCAGGAACATTCTGGCCTGCTGAGGAATATCACCAGCAATACTACGACAAGAACGGCAAACACCCCTACTGCCATGTATATCGAAAATTATTCGACGATGAGACAGTAGCTGAGAAAAATTCTAATTCCTAATTTCCAAATCCTAAACAAATTTAAAGCACAAAATTCAAATGTTTTAAACATTTCTGCTTTTGAAATTTGATATTGTTTAGAATTTCGGATTTAGTGCTTTGGATTTTTTTCAATTGTGATAGCTCTCAGGCGGCCCAAGGTAGCTTGGCTTCCAGCCGCCACAATCAAGAACGAACTTCTGAACGACAATACCAGGATCAACCATCCAGACTTTCAGAGTATGATAACCGGAACCTTCGATATTTACCGTCGCTTGTGGGACATAACAATTATTTTTCACTGAATTTTCCCACGTACGATTTCCATTACCTGCGTTGAAATTCTTCGGCAGAATTTCAATTACTTGAGGTTCCTGGTCATCGATAGATACCGCGATATGCGTTCCTCTTGAAGGATCGAAGTTTAATGACGGCCCTACAACTGCATAAAATTTCACTTCGCCGGGATTAAAGATATACATCTTGTATTCCAGGCAAGGCGAATTTTGCGGAGGTGTTACGCTTTTCGCTGTTACAGGCATAATCGACAATCCTGAAAGAGTGCGGCCGTAATCCTCGATTTTCTCCCAGCGAACGTCACCCGCAGAAACATTCTTTGTAAAGTGTTCTGCCTCGATTGAAACAACGCCCTGTCCTTCGACAAAGCCATCGAGATTGTCAGGTGTGACTTCTGTTGGATTGAAGGCTTTTATATTTACATTAACACTTTCTCCGCCTTCCTGCTTTATTGTTACAACTCCGGAAGATAATTCTTTTGGTGCCTTTTTCCAGTCCACAGTTATCCAGATTCGTATTTCCTTATCACATTTTCCTTCTGTGGTGCTAACCAATATCCAGGGTTGGTTTGAAGTTATCGTATAGTTAAATATATTTTGTCCTCGATTGAACACATCTATATATTGCATTTGCTCATTAAACACTTCAAATTGCGGCAGTGATAATTCTGCCGCTGCCGGCCATGCCTGCTCTGAACCTTCAACAGCGACACCGAGTGCGGCTTCTGCCGGTAAGGTAAGCCTGCTTACACGCGGCATAGTATTCTGCCTTGGTGCCTGCCAGCTTGTATAACCTACATGAATCTGGTCCATGAAATGATTCCACTTACCATCGGCAAATTGAGTATTGTAAAACTTCGTCAAATCAGCATCTTTCTGGAACAATTCACTGACTTTTTCGGCCAAATCGTTTGTTGAAGTACGTCCCTGTTGTGCATAGAGAGCATTCTTTCCGGCAGTTATATAAAGTTCAGTATAATTGGCACTGATTTTTACCGGGAACAATATCAAGTCGTAAAAAGCATCTTTCGTTTGTTCCGGCAGCTTGTCGTAAATATTCTGAGCTTTTGCGGCAAGAAGATTGAATTCGAATACAACTCTGAATGCTTCCATATAGTTAGTCTGACTATAAACAGATGCATCCAGTATTTCAGGTTTGCGTCTGGAATTGAATCTCGAATACTGTACATAAATATCAGCGATTTCTTTTGCGAACTCTGAGCCAAACTCACGCTTTGCCCACAGCTCAATATAATCTCTTATATTATCGTTTGTCCATTGTTTCGTATTCCAGCCGAGATTCAGGAAATATTCCATTGGGAATACAACGTGTTTTAAATGACCAACGTTCACAATCCAGATTCGGTCAGCACCGTATTCTTTAGCAAGTGTCATCTGTTCCCAGACCTGCGGGAAGGAAATTGTATTTATCCACATATAGTCGCGTGGGCCGCCGTGATAATCGAAGTGGTAATAGATTCCAGCTCCGCCCGAGCGTTTTCTTTCAGCTTCGGTCGGTAACCTGCGAACATTACCCCAGTTATCCTCAGCCCAGAGCAGTGTCACGTCGTCAGGTACCTGCAATCCTTGTGCATAATAATCCTGAACTTCCTTATACAGACACCACATTTGCGGTATCTGGGTCAGGTCTGGATTTACTTCCTCGGCCAGAATTTTTCGCTGCACACCAATGATTTCCTCAGTCATTTCCTTGCCAATAGCCTGGCCGCTGTCATTTTCGGCACGAAGTCCCATCGTTATTATACTTTCGTAATCTTTATTGCGAACAATACCGTCACGCCAGAACTCCTGAAGCACAGGACGCTGCTGTACGTTATTCCAATTCCAGTTTCCGTATTGTCTTTGATACTGTCTGTCCCATTCTTTTTGGGCACGAAGCATCGGTTCCTGATGTGATGTACCCATTACTATTCCATACTCATCGGCAAGTTTCGGATTTAACGGGTCATCCTCGTTGAAAGCGTTGTTCCACATCGCGGGCCAGAGATAATTGCCTTTCATGCGAAGTATCATCTCGAAAACAGTTTTATAAAACTCGCTGTTATAATTGGAAACACCGCCCGGAATAGGTGGATTAGTGGATTGAGGAACAGTACCATACTTCATCCTGACCCAGTTGCTCAAATCAGGCGCTTCGTCATTAATAAAAATTCCCCTGTACTTTACAGAAGGTGGTCCCTGCTTGTTCCTGCCGGGTAATACATAAAGTGCATCTTTCTTTTTTGGCGGTGAATCCGCCCAGAAATGCAGGGGAGATATTCCAATATCCTCTGATAAATCGTAGATGCCATAAATTGTGCCGCGTTTGTCACTGCCTGCGATTACAAGAGCGCGCTCCACGCCTGGAAGCGGCTTTTCAATTACCTGGACAATAAAAGTTTCCCACTGTCCCTTGACATCGGAAACATTAATCTTGTTTTCACTTGCAAGCCGGTCGATAACAGGACTTCTACCAAGAGTTCCCACGAGAACGACTTCTTTTGCATTAGGAACAGCATCTTTTGAAAGAGCAGGCTCTGTGTCCGTAACCTTTTTTATATCGCTTTGCAGGTCGCCAAGTGCGCGAATAACGCCCGGCCAGTCCCGGCTGCTGATATATAAAGGTGCGGCTTTACCACCTGCTGAAAGGGTAAATGCTCCTGTCTGACTTTGCCCGGATATATAAGATTCCAAATCAACTGCCAATACTGTTTGAGCTGCAGCGAAGATTCGCAACAGAATTAATAGTAATAATGTGCCCTTTACACCTTTGTGACACTGAAAAAAACTGACTTTTGGTAATTTCTGACTTGTCGATGCTATATTAAACATTTTTCTGCTCCTGCTGAAAGTGTGACGTTGCTGACAATCCTGCTCATAACCACTCGGTTATAAGTGCTACACAACACTATATTTAACAAAGATTAATAGATTATCCGCAAAAGCACAAGAAAAATGCTTATATCCCTTGTTTTACATTTAGTTACTACTTACAGGCTTTACATCCCGGTAATTACGCTTATAATTACTGAACGTTTCATTAGGCGTAACATGGACTACGCAATATCATATTCACAATACGAGGTGAATTATGCGTTATGGAAATTTTGATGATGAAAATAAGGAATACGTGATAACGAATCCCAGGACTCCTTATCCCTGGACAAATTATCTCGGAACGCAGGATTTCTTCTCGATCATCTCGAATACGGCAGGTGGTTACAGCTTCTATAAAGACGCAAAACTGCGAAGAATAACAAGGTTCAGGTATAATAATGTCCCTATTGACAATGGCGGGAAATATTTTTATATCAACGATGGTGCCAATATATGGTCGCCCGGCTGGAAGCCTGTAAAAACCGAGCTTGATTTCTATCAATGCAGGCATGGGCTTGGATATACGATAATAACCGGCGAAAAAAATAATATCAGGGCACAAGTGCAGTATTTCGTACCCATTAGTGACACCTGTGAAATTCAAAAAGTCACGCTCAAAAATACAGGCAAAAAGGAAAAAAAATTCAGGCTGTTCTCATTCGTCGAATTCTGCCTATGGAACGCACTGGACGATATGACAAATTTTCAAAGGAACTTCTCGACAGGCGAGGTGGAAGTAAAAGATTCAGTTATCTATCACAAGACGGAATATAAGGAGAGACGAAATCATTACGCATTTTATTCGGTCAACGCCGAAATACAGGGGTTCGATACCGACCGAGACACTTTTACAGGCTTGTATAACGGCTTCGATTCACCTGAAGCCGTGTTAGAGGGAATCAGCAGAAATTCAATCGCTCACGGCTGGTCGCCAATCGGCTCGCACATGCTGGAAATCAAGCTAAAACCAGGCAAGGAAATATCGCTTGTTTTCATACTTGGCTATATCGAAAACGACCAGGAGGACAAATGGGAAAGCAAGGGGGTGATAAACAAGCAAAAAGCCGAAGCTATGATGGAAAAATACAAAGATGCGGCTGCGGTTGATAAAGCTTTCGAGGAATTACAGATTTACTGGTCTGACCTTCTCTCGATTTTCCATGTGAAAAGTAATGATGCCAGGCTTGATCGCGTTGTGAATATCTGGAATCAGTACCAGTGCATGGTGACTTTCAATATGTCACGAAGCGTTTCCTGTTTCGAGTCGGGTACCGGACGCGGAATGGATTTCCGTGACGCGAACCAGGACATCATTGGTTTCGTGCACCAGATTCCCGATAAGGCCGGGAAAAGAATCCTGGACATTGCGGCAACACAGCTCGATGACGGCGGAGCATACCATCAGTATCAGCCGCTGACAAAAAGAGGGAACAAAGAATCTGGCGGAAATTTCAACGATGACCCGCTTTGGCTGATTTTGGGAGCTGCAAGCTATATCAGGGAAACAGGCGATTTTTCGATACTCGATAAACAAGTCCCCTTCGACAATGACGAATCCAAATCGCAGTCCCTTTTCGAGCATCTCAAACGCTCCTTCTACCATGTTATCAACAATCTTGGACCTCACAATCTGCCTCTTATCGGCAGAGCGGACTGGAACGACTGCCTGAATCTGAGCTGCTTCTCGGAAAATCCTGACGAGTCTTTCCAAATGACCGAAAACAAAAAAGGAAGCATAGCAGAATCAGTTATGACAGCCGGCCTGTTCGTTCTTTACGGAACAGAGTTCGCTGAAATTTGTAAAAGGTACGGAAAAAATGAGGAGGCTCAAGCCGCACTTTCACACGTTGACAATATGAGAAAGAGCATCGAGCAGCACGGCTGGGACGGCCAGTGGTTCCTGCGAGCTTATGACTACTTCGGCCAGAAAGTCGGGAGCAGCGAAAACGAAGAAGGAAAAATTTTCATAGAGTCACAGGGCATTTGCGTAATGGCAGGGATAGGACTCGAAGACGGCAAAGCGCGGCAGGCGCTGGACTCGGTGAAAAGGCATCTCGATTGCGAATACGGAATCGTTCTGAATAATCCCGCGTTCACAACGTACAACTTAAATTACGGCGAAATCTCAACATACCCGATGGGCTATAAAGAAAACGCGGGAGTTTTATGCAGCACCAATCCCTGGATAATGATTAGCGAGACACTTCTCGGAAACGGCAAGGAGGCATTCGAGTATTATCGAAAAATCGCACCGCCCTGCCTCGAAGAAATAAGCGACCTGCACAAGACCGAGCCTTACGTATATTCGCAAATGATTGCAGGCAAAGACGCATTCAAGCCTGGCGAGTCGAAAAACTCATGGCTTACAGGAGCAGCGGCGTGGAATTTCCATGCTATAACTCAATATATTTTGGGAATCAGACCCGAATATGACGGTTTGTTAATAGACCCCTGTATCCCAAGTGATTGGGAGGGATTCACTGTTCAAAGAAAATTCAGAAATTCACAGTATATTATTAACGTACAAAATCCAAGCCGCATCTCGAAAGGAATAAAGGAAATAACCATCAATGGTGAAAGACTTGATGGCAATATTCTGCCTGTTTTCAATGACGGCAAAATCCACGACGTCGTAGTTATTATGGGATAAATTAAATTCCATTTTTGCAAAACTCTTGTTATTACATATGGACAATTTACGAAAATATGGAAATGCTCCGTATCGCATAGTATTAATTCACGGTGGACCTGGAGCCGCGGGGGAAATGGCACATTTTGCTCGAGAGCTATCGCATGAATACGGTGTCCTCGAACCAATCCAGGCTGCAAATTCAATTGAAGGCCAGGTCGAAGAATTAAAAAGTATATTGGAAAAACATGCCGATTTGCCGGTAATCATGCTTGGATTTTCATGGGGAGCATGGCTGAGTTTTATTTTTACGGCACGACATCCCCTGAATATAAAAAAGCTCATCATGGTGGGAAGTGGCCCGTTCAAAGAAGAGTATGCCCGTGATATCACACGAGTCCGGTTGGATCGATTATCTGAGGAAGAGAGAGAAAATTACACAATCCTTCGAAATAAAATACTCGATCCGGCTGAACATAATAAAGATCTTCTCATGGCAAAACTGGGAAAGATCATATTAAAAGCTGACACCTATAATGAGATCCCCAATAAAAGAGGAAAATTCAAGTGCTCATACAGGATCTACAGCAAAGTATGGGAGGAAGCCAAAAG
>CAYSHS010000115.1:0-9019 GCA_964430845.1 uncultured Pirellulales bacterium
CAAATTAACATTACCTATTTTTTGTCGTACAATAAAGTCATATGAAAAGGCATTCAGGTTTGCAAGAAAACAACATTGTGAACGTGCTGAAATCCTATTATCAAATAATATAAGAGGCGCTGAATTAATTACCCCATATTTAGGCATAAAAGCTGCAATCATCGTTCGCTGGTTTGTCGGACTTGTAACATTCTTAAATGCCAGAAAGGCTTCATGTGAATACCCGTTTATGTAGTTATCGATATTTGCAGAATCTGTCCACCAGCGTGGCTCAGTCGTAAATTCCGCATTTTGATGTTGAGCATTTGAGGTCGAAGATGGCTGACCTTGCCTAAACCAGTTTTCCCCATTAATTATTACGCTTGCGGCATGATGATCATACATTTGAATCATCTTGGCTTCATAAAGTGGTAAAAATATTTTTTTTCCCTTTTTCCAAATCGCACCATCTTTCTTGCATCTCTTGGATTTCATTTCATTTTCAGTCTGAAAAAGCTCAGCATCATTGGTTTGATGAAACATTGTAAAAAATTTTATACCCCAGGGATTACAACCTTTTTTTCTCGATTTATCAATTAAAACAGGTATTCGTTTATAAATAGCTTTTGTTATCTCAGCATCACGTCTCGTACGAAAAATCGGACAGGTTCGGGTATTCGGATTCAGCATCTTTATATCTTCAGGAGAAAGTGAAATGTGCCTGTTTTTATCATCTAATTCAGACATAGTTCTGGCAAAGAAAACAAAATCAATGTCTTCGTTTTTCTGTTCTCTCCCACCGAATAGTATGACAGAGAATTTAAATGATCTGTGTACATCCGTGAATACCGGAGCTTTATTTTCAAAATCATATAAGCCGTACAAACGTTTTTCATTTATCAAAGCACTGAAAAAGTCTTTTGTCGTATTATCTGTTGCAATCCCCGATGGAACAAGAAAACCTACAAGTCCATTGCCAGCAACGATTGAATATGCAAGTTCTGCAAAAACTGCATAAGTATTAATATCACCTTTTCCGGTTAGCGGATACCTGCCAGAAGTTCTAACATGATAAATATTTTTCTCCGCCTGTTCTTTTACATTCTGATATAACTTGAAAAGCTCCGGATTTCTTTTTTCGAGTTTGCTGATTAATTCCCTTCTTTTAGCAGCACTTACTGCTGTGGCAATTCTGGAATCCCTTCCATCAAAAAACTCCCGTTCCTGAAGTTTCATCCTGTCCCACGGTGGATTGCCTATCACACAATCAAAGCCACCATTTTTACGACCAAAAACGTTTGGGAATGTTTTTAACCAGTCAAATGCGTCAGGGTGAGTTTCAAAGTCACCAATAAGACTATTTCCGCAAACAATATTTTCAGAAAGACTGGCAAGGCTTTTTCCTTTTTGTGCAGAACGAAGCCATAAAGCAAGCTGTGTGATTTCTACGGCTTCTTTGGAAAGATCAACACCATGAACATTATTTTGGAGAATAAGACCAGGAATACTTTCTCTTAGAGTTTCAGTTTCTTCACCCTGATAAGACAAATGATGTAAAACTTCTTTATATAAATCCTCGAATAAATCGTATGCTTTTATTAAGAATGCACCACTGCCGCAGGCAGGATCGACAATCTTAATATCCTGAAGTATGTCAAAGCATTTTTTCCAATATTCTTTGGCTTTTGGATTATTCTCGGCAGTTTCAGCATCTTCACGACTAATTCCCATCGTTTGTGCTAATAAATCGAACCTTTGTACTGCTAATTTCTGAATGGTTCTATATGTAATAAAGTCAGTAAAATCTGTTGGAGTATAATATATCCCGAATCGCTTGCGTTCGGCTGATTTTGACATTTTTACCTGCTCTTCTGGTTTAACAGTTTCTCCAAAAAAATCTCCTGTCTTAATCCTTTCGACGTCATGAACTGACCTCTCAAAAAGATGTCCGAGAACTTCTACGTTTATTTCGCCGCCAAAATCATAATCGCCAACATTTTTAAAGAAATTCGTTTCTTTATCATCTAATTGCAAATTGTCAACTTCATCGTCTTTACGGAACAAACCACCATTATAAGGGGAAATATCTGCATTAGGATTTCCTTTATCGATGCTTTGAAAAAGCTCCAGGAAATTCTGCCATCTTGGATTTGTAATTTTCGAGAAAGGAGGTACCTGCTCCCAGGCTTTTTTCAATGACGAAGCTGGCAATAATCCTTTATCTTCACAAAATGCAATAAAAACAACTCTGTCAATGAGTTTTTGGGCAATATAAATAGCCTTATCCAGAGATTTATTGTGATAAGTCATTAAATAGTCTATTAATTTGATTCTGTTATCGTGGTAATCCTTATATAAATTTTCTCCAACTTCTTTCTCACGACTTGTTGATCTTTCAAGTAAATCTATTATCCTTGGGATTTGCTTTAGGGCTGACGGCAAAATTCCATCTCGTTGAAAAATATAATAAAATTTTTGAAAATTTTCCCGATAAGAAAGTTCCTGTAGAGTGAATAGTTCATAAGCTTTAGGAGTCATGTTTCGATGATACAGACGAAAACTCACAAAATTACAAATTATTCCCCATGGACAATCAGGTAACAAGTTCAAATAGTCCCAGCACTGTTGTACAGGTGTTCTGCCATTTGACTTATCTCTGTCAACGTTAATCGTCGGCCCTTTTAATTCAATAACAGCATTAACTGTTCTATGATATGGACTGAAAATCCCGATTACGCCATCAGCCTGTAATCCATTAACTGCATATTTTTGTTCGGCTTCCCACCTGTCTTTGTGCTCTGAAAAAAGAGCGTAACCAAGACAATCTCCAAATATTTCTTTAAAAAATTCACCTTCCAGATTTGATTCTTTTCGAGGTTTAAGCTTTCCGGTTTTTTCAATGTCCGCCCATTTACAAATTATTTGATAGGATTTTTCAAATTTTCCATTTTCAAATATTTGCTTGTTTAATTTCGATTTTTCTTCAATAATTTTAGGGAGAAAAAGAGTTCGCTTGCGAAGATTATCGCCATAATGGGCACTGCTCATTTTACGAAATAGATTATCATTTTCAATTGCCACTCTAAACCTCAAAAAATTAGAATATTTTATTAAAATCGTTTTAGATTATAATTATTCTATCTCACCAGGCAAGCTTGAACTATTGTATTTTTGTAGTTTTGAAAAAATAGAGAGAAGATTGTCACATCTATTTTTGTATCTTCTCGATATAACCAGTCTTCGCCAAAAATTTCGCCATGGCAGGTAAAGTTATCTGTGGCTTCGAGAAAAAATATGTGTATCCGCCTTTACGTAAACAATAATCCGGCACTTTTGTCGCACTTCCAATTTTTATAGCGTCTTCATGGATAACATCCTTGTACGCGTGAGCATATCCGGCTGAGTTCGTTACGTCCCAGCCTAATGCGATAAAGAACGGGTCTATAAACTCCCTGCGGAGCTGTGTCTCGTTATATTGCTGCGAGCGATACGCTTCGATATGTGTCTCGAATGTTTCGACAAGCTCTTTTATTTTAAAAGGTATGCCTGACTCTGTTTCTTTCGCCATTTTTATAAATCCTGAAATTCTCTTTCAAAACTTGCCCTCGAAAAAGACTAAAAATATCACCTAATTAAATTAAAAGCAAGAGTTTAAAGTGAAATAGCCATGAAAAAAAATCCGTGCTAATCAGTGAATTCTGTGTCTATGTCCGTAGCTCGTGGCTGGTGACTCGCGGCTCGTAAAAGGAAGATTGCCGCGATGTACTCGCAATGACCTTGTTCTATATTTTGTTCGTATTGATTCGTGTGTATGCGTGGTGAATTCTTGTTTTTGTGAACCTTGGATTGAAATATGCGGCATAGTAGAAATTGATGTTGACAAAGGTCTTCTTATTCTTACAATACCTTAACATAAAGATTTTGCCGAAGTGGCGGAACTGGCAGACGCGCGGGATTCAAAATCCCGTCCTGGCAACAGGGTGTGGGTTCGATTCCCTCCTTCGGCATTGAATAGTCGTTAGTCGTTAGTGAATAGTGGCTGGTAATTAAAGTATTGGATTAAATATGATACTGACACCGACATTTGCAGATATTTTGCGGCCAAGTGAGAAATCGCAGGCTTTACTTTATAATATATTGCTTATCCTGTCCGGCTCGATATTTATCGCTATGAGTGCACAAATAGCTATCGGAGGGCCTGTACCTTTTACGATGCAGACATTCGCCGTTCTGCTGACCGGAGCATTATTCGGAGCAAGATTGGGTTGTGTGTCTGTTGGTTTATATTTACTTGAAGGATTGGCCGGCTGGCCTGTTTTTTCTTACTGGCGCTCCGGCTGGCCTATGTTTTTAGGGTATTCCGGTGGATATCTGGTTGGTTTTTTAGCCGCAGCTTATATCGTCGGTTTTCTGGCTCAAAGAGGCTGGGACAGGCGTGTTAGTACAACGATTTTGGCAATGATAATTGGAAATTTAATTATATATTCATTCGGTTTGTTCTGGTTCTGCCACCTGGCTGGATTCAGAACTGCATTAACTTCAGGCTTACTTCTATTTATCCCGGGCGATATTATAAAGATTGTGCTGGCAGCGGCTCTGCTTCCTGCAGGCTGGAAACTCATTGCATATTGCGGCTTCACTCATCATAAATAACAGGCAAGAAAATATAAAAAACAGCTTTACTTATTTTATTTTTAATGGTTCAATAGTATCTGCTATAATATGTAACTTATTACTTTTCAAGATATATAAGAGAAAATGATGATTATAAGTTGTATTATTATGTGAAAGATTAGCTTAAAGGAAGGCACACATGGGTACAGGTACAATTAAATGGTTTAATGAAAAAAAGGGTTATGGTTTCATTGTTCCAGATGGCGGCGGGGATGATTTATTTGTCCATCACACGGGAATCAATCCTGAAGACAGACAGTCTATCACAGAAGGCCGAAAAGTCGAGTACGAGGTTGGAAAAGGTGAGAAGGACCGACCCTGTGCGGTTCAGGTAAAACCATTTTCAGACTAAAATACTAAAAATTGATCTATCGTAAGACAACTCATTTGTTTTGATAGAATAACGGTTACCATAAAGACAGCTACACTAACCGAGTGTTCGCTGACAGACTTCAAAAACCTATGATTTAGTGCTGGTCCTACTACTATTAATACTATTCATGTATTGACTGTTCAGATAGTGTGAGTTTGTGTGTCTTTAGCAAGCTCAAGCCAGTTTGGATGTGAAAAGAATCTAACCAGCTCTTCGAACACAGGCTTCAATTTATTGTAGCAGGATACCGGCAGAAATAGAATGCAAATGAACCTGAATCAGCGATTTTCTTAAATAATATATGCCTTTTCTCATTTTTGCAAAACTCTTATTTTAAAGCTGTTTTTTAACTGCCTGTGTATGAATAAGCTCGAAAATCGCTTTAATGAACTCACCTTCAAGGCCTTTTTGACTGGCTTTATCTATATGATCTTTAAGCAGGCTTTCCCAGCGGTCGATTTGCAGAACGGGGATTTTGTGCTGTTGTTTGAGCCGGCCTATTTCCTCGACACATTTCATTCTATCAGCGATATCCTGAATAATCCTCGAATCGATCCTGCTTATATCGGCTCTGAGATGTGCAATTTTCGCTTTGAGCGATTTGTCTGTCGGTACTGCATCTCGTACCTGAAGTCTGTGGACCATTTCCATTAGCTCTTTCGGTGTAATCTGCTGTTTGGAATCGCTGAAAGCCTTGTCGGGATTGATATGAGTCTCTATCATAAGGCCTTTCATTCCGAAATCGAGTGCCATTTGAGAGATTGGCTCTATGAGCTTTCGTTCGCCGCCTATGTGGCTTGGATCGCATATTAAACTCAGGTCAGGCAGCAGTCTTTTCAATTCAATAGGAATTTCCCAATGCGGCTTGTTGCGATATTCTGTTTCCTCGTAGGTCGAAAAACCCCTGTGTATCGCTGCGAGTTTTTTTATACCCGCATTATAAAGTCTCTCAAAAGCTCCCAGCCACAGGCCCAGGTCAGGATTAACAGGATTCTTTATAAAAACGGGAATGTCAACTCCTTTAAGCTCATCTGCAATTTCCTGTATAAGGAAGGGATTAACAGTCGTCCTGGCCCCGATCCAGAGAATATCAACCTCTTTCTCAAGGCAAAGCCTAACATGCCTGGCGCTTGCAACCTCGGTAGTAGTCAAAAAGGATGTTTGTTCTTTTACTTTTTTTAGCCAGTCAAGACCGGCACTGCCAACACCCTCGAAGCTGTCAGGTCGAGTCCTGGGTTTCCATATTCCGGCACGAAATACTTTTACATTCGGGCATTTCGCAAGCTCTTTCGCTGTTGCTATAACCTGCTGTTCCGACTCGGCACTGCAAGGACCTGATATTAACCATGGAATTATATCGACTTTTAACCAGGTTGAGATGTTATCCAGATTTTTATTCAATTCTTTAAGCACATTAATAATAAGTATTACTATCCATTCCTCGTCTGACAATATAAGCGCCTGAAAAGGCTCGCGCAATCGGCCTTATAACTTCTTCTACCTTCAAAGCTATCCATCCTAAAACAGTCGGAGGCACATATATAACATCGCCTTCCTCCAGCAGAACATTTTTAGTCGTATCACCATGTGTTATCATACGATCGTAATTCAATTCAAAAATCTCAGGATCGATATTTTTATCTATTGAAGGCCTAATTATCTGGATGCGCTCGAGCCAGGCCATAGGATTAGGCTCCGCCATGCTTATTGCCTTTAAAAGCGTATCTCTACCGGTGTAAACTCTTGGTCCTGGCTGGTTGACCTGACCCAGTACGTAATAGACTTTACTTTGATATGAATATATCCTGATATCAACAGGATTTTCACCTTCTAATTTATATAATTCCATTATTTTGGTCCGTAAATCATCGGATAGTTGAGCCGGGGTTTTTCCAGCCGCTTCTATTTCACCAATATCTTCAAAGCTAATCTTTCCGTCAGGACGGATTCTTTGATGTTGGTTATTGATTATCGGAACTGTGCTGCATAATATTTCTACCTCATCGGGAGGCTGCAAAACATATGTATTAGTCGATGTGTTGACTTCATAAGGCATCTTAAAATACAGTATATCCTTTGGATTGGAAGAAAAACAACCCGTTAGACTCAGGCTGATAAGCATTATGATTATCGTTAATATAAGCCGTTTAAGCATCTTGGTTTCTCCTTTCTTCTGGTCTTAAAAATGCGTTAGCATCTGGTAATTAGCTTTTTATAGGAGTTTGGATTATAAGGAACAATACTATTCTCCTATAAAGGTATGGTAAAACCAATATCCCATACCTAATTACTAACGCATCCTCATTATCGGCATATATTTACCGATAATCAACATATCTCTCGCAAAAAAAACAAAAAAATAAAGGTGTCTAATACCTGAGTACCTAAAAAATGACAAAAAATACAAAGATTCTTCCATACGTTTGTCATTAATTGGAAAGGAACATACACAAGATGTCTCTATTTATTTCTTAATGTTTTCAATGCTGCTCCCCAGGCAATAACCTGATCCAGCATAGTACTTACAGCTTTTTCCTGAAAAGGCGAGGGTTTGAAAACGCTGAAGTTCTCGAAATCGGTAAAAAGCGAAAGCATTACCTGGGCGCGCACATCTGCAATCTGCAATTCCGCCATCACAAGCCTGAGCTGTTCCACAGCTCTTGTGCCGCCGGCACTGCCGTAACTTACAAAACCCGCGGCTTTATTGTTCCATTCCTTATAAAGAAAATCAATCGCATTTTTAAGTGCGCCGGGGATTCCGTGATTATACTCAGCAGTAACAAAAACAAATGCATCAAATTGACTAATCTTTGCAGCCCATGTTTTAGTATGCGGCTTGCTATATTTGTCATTTGACGGGGCAATAGCTTCATCAAGAAGCGGCAGATTATAATCTTTAATATCTACCAGCTCGAATTTGGCATCGCTGCGCTTTTTAGCAATTCCATAAACCCATTCAGCTACAGCCTCTCCAATACGCCCGGGACGGGTACTTCCAAGAATAACAGCTACTTTCATAATTAATTTCCTTTTTATCTTAACTTAAATATATTACTTTATAAATGTACCATTAACGGTACCTTGTACGCCATCAACTTTTCCCGATATTATCTTAATTATTGTTCCATCTTTACGCTTTACCTGTGGAATCGTGTTCTTCTTCACATCACGATAACGTGGTCCCATCATCTTCCGGCTTGCAGGCAGATTAACCCATAGCTGGAATCCTCCCATAATACCTTTATTTTCACCTTTAGGCATCTCCTGATGGATTACACCGCTGCCTGCGGTCATCCACTGTACGTCTCCATGCGAAATGACACCTTTATTACCCATACTGTCACCATGCTCGACATATCCATCTAACATACAGGTGATTGTTTCGATTCCGCGATGAGGATGCCGGTGAAATCCCGGAAGATAATAATCCGGTTGTCAGAACGAAAAACATCCAGTAAGAGAAATGGGTCCAACTGGGGCACATGGTAAAACCCGAACGCCCTGTTTAAATGCACGCCGGCACCCTCGATCGCAGGCATGATCTTCAGTATCTTCTTAATTCTGCATATCACCTTCATATTATCTCCATAATTAATTAGCACCTGCTATATACTCGTATTCCTGGTTTTCCTTGTCATCATAAATAGCAATGCCGGAGACAACAGCCAAATCAATGTCCCTCTGCCCCTGGTCTTTTCGAAAGGTATATCAATGCGGCATATCCCGCCTTTTTTGAGATTTATCACGGATTCTTCCAATCCCAGAAGAAAAGATGCGAAAGTGCTGAAATCAGGCTCGTGACCGACCAAAACGAGAGAATCCTGCTCTTTGTATTTTGCAGCAAGTCTTGCTATTTTCCGGGAATCTGCCCCTGGTAAAAGCTCCTGTGAAACGATAATCTCGCTTTTTTGTTTTAAGGTTTTCTTTAGTATTTCAGCAGTTTGCGAAGCACGTTTCATGGGACTTGTTATAATTAATTTAAAATCTTCACCA
>CAYSHS010000116.1:0-8905 GCA_964430845.1 uncultured Pirellulales bacterium
CGAGCGTTTCGTAAATCAGTTCTTTGATAAATAAAATCCTTCCCTGTTATAGGGTCGGAGGGAATTGGAACTGATGTAATTTCAGAAAGTTTTTCAGGCAATTGATTCGAATGATTGGCGGCGAACATACGAATCGCTTCTATAGTTCGAAGCATCGCGATATTTCGTTCGAGACGCGCCTGGAGAAAAGCAATCCTGAACAATGCCGGCAACAAATTACTAAACAGGTTGCTTTTAATTCCCTGGTTGCTAAAATTGCTAAACTTTTCTTCAACTTCCATGAGAAAAGGCTGGGACTTGTTATAAGGAATCTCAAGCCATTTGTACATGTTATCAGCAAATTCCATATATTGTTGCTTCTGATAAATTAAAACAGCCTGTACAGCAGGCATCGACTCAATTTTTTCCTGGGAAAAACCTTTTTCTGCCAGGTATTTTTTCGAATCCAGGTAGTACATCATAACCCAGCCTGCAGGAAGCACTTCCATAAGCGGCTTATCGTATATTTCATCATTGGACAAAGAACGCATCTTATTAATAATGTACGTAATAATTTCCAAAGCCTGTTCTGGAGTCAATTTCTCGTTTTCTATATTTCGCAATTGTGGAAATTCAATAAATATGACTTCTCGCTCATATTGAATTGACGATTGCATGTCTATCAATGGTTTGGGAAGAGAAGTCAAGGCCCAGTAAAGATTCGGGCTGCCTGGTTTCTGTGCAAGCTCTTCCACTTCTTTGAGCATCAATGCGTCTATCGACATGCCTACTAAACTCTGAACTATTGTTGGTCCCTTAGCAATACACCTGCCCATATATAATCCTTCACGCATCAATTCCAGTGCCTGGTCAATTTGACCGTCAGCGATTTTGAGACGAGTTTGCAGTTGCAAAGCATAAATTATATTACGAAAAGAATTAAGCGGCGGCAATTGCATTGAGTATCCATCTTTAACAGGCATCTCCCACGAGCAGTCGTTACGCTGAGTTGCTAATTTGATTTGATGAAAGCAGCTTGAAAAGGAAGCTAAAACATCTTCGATTTGCCTGCGATTTAATTTGTCTGTAGACATGTCACGCCACTTACGAAAATTTTCATCCAGGTCTTTCAAATTACCATCGGGATACAAAGACGCAGCGGCATAGTAATGCAACGCGGCATTGCCTGTTTGCTGGTCAATATAACGCGGCAATAGTCTATAAGACAACGACGGAACAGGTTCTGAAGCAGGGACAAGTGACAGATTTATTATCTTTACACTTTTGTCGTTTGTTTCATTTGCTCCATGTACGGCAGGACACACAGAAAAAAATCCTGACACGAGAGCCATGTAACATAAAATGATTTTTTTATACATTTTAACACTCCATGATAGTATAAGTTTTTAAGCTTTTATGAAGATAACATATTGTCAAGCCATTGTTGTTGATTTCTTGCAGGCTCACTATTACTTGTTGTTTGCTGCTTTTCAAGGGCATCCAAACCAAACCTTATAATGTTTTCCCTCAACTTTGGATATTCCATGGAATTTTGGGACTCAACTTCAGCAGACCGAATTGCAGTCTGAGCAATCTGGTAATTACTCTGTTTATCATCTTGAGATGAAGTTCCTGTACGATACGTGCCTGGACCTATTAATATCGAAACGAGTAATAAAATAGTTAAAAATCCCGAAAGAATTTGCCATGAACGTTTACTTCCAGCACTTGCACGACCGGCATTGAACATAAATTCGTCGCGATTCAGTGTATTTGTAACAGGTTTTAATTGACCGAGAGCAGATTCGAGTGCTTTTTCTGCAGGTTTCAGGTTTTCTTCTTCGTACATGATAAATGCTCCAATTCTTTTCTTATCATTTCAAGCGATTTCTTGTAATCTTTATGAATCATGGGAATAGACTTATCCATTATCTGTGCTATTTCTTTCAGTGACATCTGTCCCCAGATTCTCAACATAACAATCTCACGCAAATGAGCCGGCAGTGTTTGCAGAATATTCTGAGCCGCATTAGCATCAATAAGGTCGCTGGAACTCGACTCGAACCATACGACTTCGCTTTCCAGTATTTTCTGGTCAGCTTTCTGTCGCTGCTGTATGCTTCTGACTTTACTGATAGAGTCATTGCGTACCACACGAAACAGCCATGCCCTTGTATTCTCCGGCAGCCTTCGCTGTTTCAGCAGCTTGATAAATGCGTCCTGAACAATATCTTCCGCCTGCTGATCCGAACTCCACTGCTTAGCGTAAAGCATCAGTTCCGTTCCGCATGTTTCGTACCATTGAGCTAATTGCTTCTGACTTATTGCTGCCATATTGTTCTTTCATATATATGACGCTTCAGCAGGATTTTTTTTAACCGTTTTTCTTCTGATTTTTCAAAAAATTTTATTTGACTTTCAGCATCTCGTTCCAGTCTGTTGTATAGCGGCTGGAGCGTCTTTTGAATTCCACGTGCCATTTCCTGTCCAATCCCTCTGCCGCCCAGCGGACAGGTGTGCTTGAGCGGGCGTTTATCATATCCACAGCCTTCATCAATCTGTGGGATTTCTCCCTGTCGGACTGGTCGAACAAGTTACGCTGCACACGATTTTCAGGCACAAGACACAAGAGAATAACGCCGCACTTTTTGAACGGGCATTTTTCGCGGTAAATACGCTCGATGCCCAGAGATGCCGCCCTGATAAGCTCTGTTGTGTCATTAGTAGGCGTATCGAATGCTATGGTGTGAGAATTGAAATATTTGTTCTTTATGAATCTGCTTGTTGTTACAAAAACCGTTATGATGCCTGTTGCGAGGTTGTATTGACGTAATTTTTCGCCTGCTCGCGAAACATATACGGCTGCCGCTTCCTTGAGCTGCTCTATCGATTCGATGGGTGTCCCGAACATTCGCGAGACAACTATGGATTGCCTGGCAGGGGGGTTATGCTCTAATTCATAACAAGGGGTATTTTGCAGCTCGTAAACCGTCCTGACTCCGGTAACACCGAATTTTGCCCTAATCCAGCTAATATTGGCTTTGCTTAAATCGAGAGCACTTTTAAAGCCTGCTCGTTTCAATTTTATGGCAGACCTGATTCCGATACCCCAGATTTTTTCGAGAGGAACCTCTGACAGAATCTGCTCTATGCTTTGTAAGTTGGTTAAATCAAGAACGCCTCCGAATTCCGCAGAGCGTTTAGCGAGATGATTTGCTATTTTCGCCAGCGTTTTCGTCCGGGCAATACCGATTGATACAGGCATTCCCGTCCATTGTTTTACTGTCTGCTGCATCCTGCGACCATACTCGGCCAGATGATTCTCGAAACCCGCCAGGTTCAAAAATGCCTCGTCAATGGAATAAATCTCTATATCGGGGGTAAATGTTGCGAGGGTATCCATTACACGCGAGGACATGTCTGCGTAGAGGGTATAATTTGACGAGAAAACTTCGATATTGTATTTCTTGATTAAATCCGCCACCTCGAAAGCTGGAACGCCCATCCCGATATTCAGCGACTTGGCTTCGTTGGAACGCGCTACAACGCAGCCGTCATTGTTGGACAATACAATGACAGGTTTGTTTTCCAGTTTGGGATTAAAAACCCGTTCGCAGGAAACATAAAAATTATTACAGTCAACAAGTGCGAAGATTTTATTCATAGTTTGTGTATGACATTCGTCACGACACCCCAGACTTCGAATTCGTTGTCGGTGGTTATTTCATGCGGGAAATAGTTTTCGTTTTCAGGTACCAAAATGATTTTCCCACGCGTCAGCCTGATTCTTTTTACAGTAAGCTCGCCATCCAGAACAGCAATAACGATGTTCTTGTCTCTCGGCTCAAGCGAGCGGTCCACCACAAGCAGGTCGCCATCGTGAATTCCTGCGCCAATCATGGAATCTCCTGTTACTCTCACGAAAAAAGTGGCGGCTGGATTTTTCACAAGATGCCTGTTCAAGTCGAGCCTGTCCTGCTCATAATCAGCGGCAGGGGAGGGGAATCCCGCGGGAACAACCGCTTCGAAAATAAACTGACTATGCTGATCTGATAAATCCGGTATATGAGTTTTTAGTATTTTCGCAGCCATATTTTTCTCGTAGCGTGGGCATCCTGCCCACGCATAAACTGGCGAACCTGACTGAGTGGCAGCCTCAATCGGAGCCTGGGGATAGCTCATTTGATACTTCCCATCCCCAAAGCCTTCAGCTTTGAGGATGCCACCCGATGGACACGTTGTCCATGCATGCGCGGGCAAGATGCCCGCGCTACGGCTCTAAAGCAATTTTTGCCAATTGAGGATACTCTCTCAAGAGACTTTTCGGGACTGGTTGTTTCTGCCCGGTTAAAAGACATCGCAATTCAAGAGCGTTGGCAAGCTCGGCGCCGCGATAGTGATTGTTCGTAATTACAGTGAGTGTCTGGAACGCTTTGGCCAGCTCGCTTACGCGCAGCTTGATTTGCGACAATTCTTTTTCGTTATAATAATAATTGTAGGTCTCGTCTCTGCCTGCCTTGCTGAACCATTTGGCGGCGTTCCTGCCGTGCATTCGGAAATAGCCGTTCGCGCCCACTGTGCAATACCGCATATCGAACGAGTTCGATGTTGTCGGGTAATCGAGGTTGCAGACAGAAATGCCAAGGCTGTCCAAAAATTCCAGCGCATCAGGCATTTGCCATGACTTGTGCCGCACTTCGACAGCGAGATTGAAAACATCCGAGAAAGCCTCCACGATTTGTGACAAATGTGTGCGGTGCGAATTCGTATCGTCGAAATCATATTTGAACTGTGCGAGCAGGTGCTTCAGTTTGTTCGCTCCGAGCAAAGGCTCGAAACCTTTATGAAACTGTTTTACAGTTTCTGCGTCAAGTTTGCCTTCGTGGGTAAAATCTCTGTGAAGCTTCGCAGTAAAAAAGAAATCCGACTTTTTCGATGTTCTTTCCAGCCACGTTTTTGTTGTTTTCTCGAAGGGGGCGCGGTAAAAAGTACTATTAATTTCCACACAATCAACGAACCTGCTCACAAACTCAAGCTGGTCGATTTTCGAGTCGGTATAGACAATCCCTTTCCAGTCCGGGTACGACCAGCCTGCGATGCCTATGTAAATTTTGCCTGCGTTTTCGTGCGTATTCATAATTTTCTGAAACAGCCTGTTACAGGGCCGACTATGTGAATATTGTCTGTATCTTTTTTTACATATATTGTTTTATAGCCGGCTGCTTTGTTTGCCGGCTCGAGGGCTATGCGGCTTTTCTGAATATATACTTTCTTAACAGTAGCTTCGTCATTAATCAATACCACACCTATTTTGCCACTGGAGATTTCACTGTTGTCTTTGACGACAACAAAATCGCCATCCATAATTCCCTCATCTATCATACTATCGCCTGCAACTTTCAGAATAAACGAATTATTCGTTCCGCCAAACATTTCACCTACGTCCACATATTCCTGGATATTTTCCTGTGCCAATATAGGCAGACCGGCCGCTACTGTTCCAACGACTGGAAGGCCTTTGGCATGTTTTGCCTGGTCGAGATATTCCTTCGACAGCTTTAGCCCCCTGTGAACAGATGAATCATCTAAGTAGCCTTTTTTTCTCAGGTAGCTTATTAACTGATGCACGGAATTCTGAGCCAGGCCAAAATGCTCAGCGATTTCTCGCTGGCTTGGCGGCTCATTCTTCGCCAGCCTGATTTCGATGTATTCCAAAATCTTCTGCTGTTTTTCAGTTAAAGATTTCATAAACATATTATATTGTCAATTGACCATATCATACAAGAAAAAATTTCATATTTTTTTCGTTTAGTGAATAATTTTTATTTTGCTTGTAAAAAAGCCCTTTGCTGTATAAAAAAGGTATCTATGAGTTGTTTTATTTTGACAAATTTATTTTTGAATAGAAAGTTTTTAAATGTCGGAAGTGAAAAATATCGAGAAAATTGAAGTCGAGCTGATAGCGATTACCCCGAACGCCGAGAAAGTTATCGAGGAAGCCGGGCGCACATGTTATCTTAGCTTCGATAAGATAGGAGCGAACTCAGCGGAAGAATTTATTCACAGGCTGATAAAACTCGGTCACGAAACTCCTCTTGAGCACGCCTACGCGACTTTTCGGATTAAAAACTGCTCTCGCGCAATGACTCACCAGCTTGTTCGTCATCGCCTGATGGCTATTTCGCAGCAGTCGCAAAGGTACGTCGATGAGGAAAAATTTGATTATGTTATTCCCGAGACAATGCCGGATGAATTTATTGACGATTATTGCAGTGATATGGACACGATTCAAAAAATGTATGCCAAATGGCGCCATCGCGGCTTAAAAAAAGAAGATGCGCGTTATGTACTGCCCAATGCCTGTACGAGTGAGATTGTAGTCTCTGCAGATTTCAGGGAATGGAGGCATATCTTAAAAACCAGACTGTCCAAAAAAGCACAGTGGGAAATACGAAATGTATGTATGATTATTCGGGACATACTGAAAGAGAGCGCACCTAATTGTTTTGATGATATAGAAGAAACGAATTTATGATAAGCGCAGAACAATTCAGAGAGTTACTTTCGCGAAAAATGCTCATAGGCGATGGCGCAATGGGTACGATGCTGTACCAGCACGGCGTATTTCTAAATAGCTGCTTCGAGGAGACGAACCTGAGAAATCCTGAATTGGTCAAAAAAATTCACAAAGAATATATCGAAGCAGGTGCGGATTTTATCGAGACCAATACTTTCGGCGCCAATAGTTTCAAGCTCGCCAAATTTGGCCTTCAGGACAAAGTAGAGCAGATTAATACAGCCGCCGTTGCGCTCGCACGCCAGTGTGCAGACTCGAACGTTATGGTTGCAGGTTCAATCGGGCCTGTCGGCTGGCAATTATCCCGGTATGGCGAGGATAAAATTTACGAGGCACAGAAGATATTTTACGAGCAATCCAGCGCTTTAATTCAGGCAGGTGTGGATTTTATTATCCTTGAGACGTTCCAGAATACACAGGAAATATGCGTTGCGATTGATACGATTCTCGAAAAGTACGACATAGCCATAGCTGCGCACATGACAATAGACCACGGTGACGAAACAATTTTCGGAGAGCCTATAACGACTGCACTTGAGCCTGTTTGCACGAGGAATATCGCTGCAGTTGGCCTAAACTGCTCGGTAGGACCTTCTGATATGCTCTCCAGTATCGAGAAAATAAGAAAAATCACCGACAAACCTCTTTCTGTGATTCCGAACGCAGGCTTGCCCAGGCAGGTTGAAGGACGCATGTTGTATATGTCAACGCCTGAGTACATGGCGGAATACGCCAAGCGATTTCTTGAGAAAGGCGCACGAATCATTGGCGGCTGCTGCGGCACGACTCCAGACCATATCAGGGAAATTGCAAGGGCAGTAAGACCTCTCGATAAAGCATCGATGAAAACAAGAAGCAGGGAAACTGTCACTATCTCCGGAACTCAAAAAGAAAAAGAGCCGCTTAAAGAAATTCCTTTATTCGAGAAATCGAAACTGGGCTATAAAATAGCGACGGGACAAAAAGTTTTTACCATAGAATTGACTTCACCCAGGGGTACTGATATTCAATCAACTCTCGATAAAGCTCAAATTTGCGCCCGGGCCGGAATAGATGCGATTAATGTACCCGATGGCCCCAGGGCAAGCTCGAGACTGTCCCCGATGGTAACATGCGTAAAGATTCAGCAGTTTTCCGAAATAGAAACTATACTCCATTTCTGCTGCAGGGACAGGAATCTTATCGGGATGCAATCCGATTTGCTCGGCGCCTTTGTTATGGGTTTGCGTAATATCCTTGTCATTACAGGCGACCCGCCAAAGCTTGGTCAATATCCCGATGCTACAGGTGTTTTCGATATGGATTCGATTGCGCTTACTTCCGTTATTCGGAATCTTAATCGAGGGATTGATATCGGAGGTAACGATTTATCTTCACAATTGGCTTTTACAATTGGCGTAGGCGCCAACCCGGTGGCGGCTGAGCTGGACAGGGAAGTCAAAAGGCTCGAGCGCAAAGTAGAAGCAGGCGCAGAATACGCAATTACACAGCCTGTTTTCGATATTGATATGCTCGTGCGATTTCTCGAAAGAATAGAACCGTTCCGAATACCGGTTATCGCAGGCATCTGGCCGTTTACGAGCTATAAAAACGCCGAGTTCATGGCAAACGAAGTACCGGGAGTAGTAGTTCCAGAAAATCTGCTCGAAAGAATGTCCGCCGCCAGAACAAAAGACCAGGGCACAAAAATAGGAATCGAAATCGCTTCAGAAATGGTCCAAAAATTAGAAAATTTAGTTCAGGGCTTCGCCATAAGCGCCCCATTCGGTAACGTCCGGGCCGCACTTGCAGTACTGGGAAAAGGATAAAAGATTAAGAAAAAAATACTGTTCTGGGCACATCTTACTCCCGACACCTTTTTTACAAAATCGTAGATATAAATTTCTTGAGCACAGGCAAGTCATTTTTGCAGGCATCCCAGATATTGTTTACCGTTTTTCATATACTGTCTCTGCCTGGCTGAGGACTTCGTCACGAAAGTATTTACTTATAGCCGCTGGAGTGAGCAAATCGACTGACTTCTTTAGGAAAGCCTCGAAATTATGTTTAATATCAGAAAGGGCAAAAAATCCTATAACAGCCGAAGGTTCGAATTCTATAAGCAAATCGATATCACTATCGGCACTTGGTGTGCCGTTCACATAACAGCCGAAAATAGCCACAGATTTGATTGACTCAAGATGAGGGCTATTTTTCAAAGCTTCCAATAATATCTTCTTGATTATTTCTTTGTCCATGGAATTAATATAGCTTCTAATAATTTGATAGTCAAACAGAAACGTGACCATTTTATGATATAAATCCCGCAAAGACGCAGAGACGCAAAGGAAAAAAGAAATATCTTGGCGG
>CAYSHS010000117.1:0-8882 GCA_964430845.1 uncultured Pirellulales bacterium
AACATGGCAGGCCGCTTATATGGACCGCACAAAGAGAATGGTGGAACGCGACAAGAACCATGCTTCGATAATTATATGGTCGGTTGGCAACGAAAATGGCTGGGGTGTCAACCTGGAAGCAACCTCGGCATGGATGCACCAGCGTGACCCATCCAGGCTCGTATCTTCCTGCGATGCAGGCAATCGTCCCAACACAGATATAGTTTGCCCGATGTACAGCAATCCCCGCACGCTGGGACAATATGCATCTCAGCCGCAAACTCGTCCGTTCATTTTGATAGAATATGCACATGCTATGGGAAACAGCACAGGCGATGTCTGGAGCTATTGGAACCAGATCTATAATCTGCCTCATTTGCAGGGAGCTTTTGTCTGGGACTGGGTGGACCAGGAGCTGCGACAGCCTGTTGTCGAGAATCGCGACGGGAAATTTTTGAAAGTAAAACCGGGGGACAAGACATTCTGGGCTTTCGGGGGTGACTTCGGTCCCAGGGGGATACCATCAGATGATAACTTCTGCTGCAACGGCCTGGTCTCAGCCGACAGGACTCCTCATCCGGGCCTTGCTGAAATGAAAAAGATTTATCAGAGCATACAGGTCAAAGCTGTTGATTTAAATAAGGGACAGCTCGAAATAAAGAATGGTTATTTCTTCACGAATATAAATGACCTTGTTGAAGGTACATGGACAATCAGCGCCGACGACAAAGTCATTCAATCCGGAACAATTGACAATCTCGATATCGCACCTGAAGAAATAAAACAAATCACGATACCATTTAAGCCTGTTACCCCCGAACCGGGCGTGGAGTATTTCCTGGATGTCAGCTTCAAGCTGAAAAACGAACAATCATGGGCGCCAAAGGGATATGAGATTGCATGGGAACAGTTCAAGATGCCTTTCGAGAAAGCACCTGTTACTGTGAGTTTCAGCCAGATGGCTTCATTACAGATGGAGAAAAGCGAAAATCAAATCAGCATTAATGGAACGAATTTCTCGGCTGCAATCGACAGCAGCTCAGGCTTCCTCAGCTCATGGAAATATAAAGGCACAGAGCTTATCTCAGAGCCGCTCATGCCCGATTTCTGGCGTGCTCCTACGGATAACGACAGGGGAAATCAAATGCCCAATCGATGTGCAGTTTGGCGAACAGCAATGCGAAGCTGGGAACCCTTGTCTGTTACGGCAACACAGCCATCTCCAAAAGAAGTTGAAGTTGCTGTGAATGCCCGGATTGAAGATGTCAACGGCACCTATACTTTGAAATATCAGATTTACGGTAACGGAACAATCCGTGTAAATTTTGAAGGACAGGCTCTGGGAAATCCGCAGGCTATGGGAGGAATGCGCAACAGCAGGGCTGGACGCAACACAAACCGTGGTTCTGGGCGTGGTCGCGGAATGCAGGGATTATCTGAAATGCCCAGGTTTGGTATGAAAATGGCTATACCTGAAGGTTTCGAGACAATCCAATGGTTTGGCAAAGGTCCGCAGGAAACATATTGGGACAGATGTGATGCAAAGGTAGATTTGTATAAGGGTACAGTCGATGAGCAGCTATTCGATTATTCCCAGCCGCAGGAAACGGGAAACAAGGTCGATGTTCGCTGGGCTGCTTTGACAAACGACAAAGGCATTGGCCTTCTTGCTGTTGGAGAGCCTTTATTAAGTGTCAATGCGCTGCATTATTCCGAAGAAGACCTGACGAGCGAGGATCGCACAGGTCCGAAACATTTATATCAGGTTGCCAGGCACGATGAAGTTTTCCTGAATCTGGATTACAGGCAAATGGGCGTAGGCGGTGATGATAGCTGGGGCGCACGAGTACATACCGAGTTCACACTTGCCGGTACTGAAAAGTATGCTTACAGCTACTATCTGTATCCCTATGATTCTTCGATGGGCGATATAGAAAAGGTAGCCAGGTCGATACAGCCGGAAACGGCTAATTAATTAATGAACTTTAAATTAGCAGGAGAAAGCTCGCGGCCATGCCGTAAAATATAAAAAACAGATTTTTTTTAAAATTTAAGGAGATTTAAGTACAAATAGTTCTTGTATTTTACAAATGTTTCAGTTAACATCATTTTTCATTTTTATTTGAAAATAAGCTATAACTAATATTAGGAGATGGGCAGTTATGCCGATTACCGCTGAAAAAAAGAAAGAGTTAGAAAAAATAGCGAGAACGCTCCGCTATGAAATTGTAATGATGATTGGGACAGGCAAACCAGGCCATTTGGGCGGCTCATGCTCAATTGCTGAGCTTATGTCAGTATTATATTTTTACAAAATGCGGATCGATCCCAAAAATCCGAAATGGCCGGACAGAGACAGGTTTCTGCTCAGTAAGGGCCATGCTGTACTAACTCAATACGCGGCATTAGCTGAATTGGGATATTTTCCTAAAGAAGAATTAACTACACTTAAGGAACTGGGCACAAAATTACAGGGACATCCTGAAATGCTCAGGATGCCGGGTTTAGAGGCAAATACAGGCTCGCTCGGACAGGGACTTAGTGTTGCCTGTGGTATTGCCCTGGCCGGAAGGCTCGATAAAAAGGATTATAAGGTCTATTGTATTATGGGAGACGGAGAAATCGCTGAAGGTCAGGTCTGGGAAGCTTCGATGACAGCTTCTTATTATAAGCTGGATAATCTTACGGCAATTCTGGATAAAAACCGCGTTCAGGCGATGGGACCTGTTATGCAGCGATACGATACGAATCCGCATGCTGAAAAATGGAGAGCTTTCGGATGGCACGTAATCGAAATAGACGGGCACGATATTACCCAAATCGTAGAAGCATTTGACCAAGCCGATGAGGTAAAAGGCAAGCCTGCTATGATTGTTGCAAATACTGTAAAAAGCAAGGGAGTTCCCTTCGCTGAAAATAAAGCGCAATTCCATCACGGCATAATGACACAGGAACAGTATGAAACAGCACGCAAGCTGTTCGAAGATTGAGGACAAATATAAATGAATATGCAAAATTGCAGAACAGTATATGGTAAAACACTTGTCGAATTAGCAATGGAAAATGAACGAATCGTTGCACTGGACGCCGACCTGAGCAAATCGACTATGACGTGTCTTTTCGAGGAAGCATTTCCCGAGCGTCATTTCGAGATGGGTATCGGTGAGCAGAATATGGTTTCAGTCGCGGCGGGTCTTGCACTGAGCGGCAAGATTGCATTTGTAAATTCCTTCGCTGTTTTTTCAACAGGCAGACCTTATGACCAGATACGTGTTAGTGTCTGCATCGGTAAAGTGAATGTTAAGATCATAGGCTCAAGCTGCGGCCTTTCGGATTTCGGTGACGGCGCAACCCATCAGGGCATTGAAGATATTGCTATTATGAGAGCGTTGCCGAACATGACTGTTCTATCGCCCGCGGACGGAATAGAGACCAGAAAAATGGTGAAAGCCGCCATAGAGCACGATGGTCCTGTATATATTCGCATTCTTCGCAATGAAATACCTGATGTCACCGACGAGAGCCAGGAATTTGAAATAGGAAAGCCGACCGTAATACGCCAGGGTAAAGATGTTGTTGTATTTGCGCACGGTTATATGGTGTATAAGGCGCTCAAGGCCGCTGAAATCATGGAGAAAAAGGGAGTTTCACTTAAAGTTGTAAATGTCAGCACTTTGAAACCTATCGACGAAAAAGCGATTAAGAAACTTTGCAGCTCAGTGAAAGGAATTGTCACGGTCGAGGAGCACACAATTATAGGCGGCCTTGCAAGCGCAATCGCTTATATAATGCGCGGTTCAGCTATCCCGATGGAAGCAGTCGCGGTTCAGGATACTTTCGGGCAATCAGCGCTGGATTACGAGCAACTCCTCGAATATTACGGCCTCACGGAAAAAGATATCGTCAAAGCTGTTAAAAAGATTTTATAATCGTTCATACAAAACTCTTTTTCTTGGTAATCCCGCATATTAATCTGTCATTTTATAATTTGCATTTTTTCTGATGATATGGTATAGTTACCGACGTTGAGCCGGGGAGTAGCTCAGCTTGGCTAGAGCGCTGCGTTCGGGACGCAGAGGTCGCAAGTTCAAATCTTGTCTCCCCGATATAAGTACGTTTACAAAATTCAGTATGACAAAAAGAGATGTAGATTTTAGTTAAGGTGCTTTAGGTAAATAGCGCTTCTACGAATGTTTCCGGGTTAAATTCGGCAATATCTTCCGGTTTTTCTCCGAGACCTACGAATTTAACGGGTATATCAAGCTGGTCCTTGATAGCGATAACAATTCCGCCGCGAGCTGTGCCGTCGAGTTTTGCAAGAATTATTCCTGATACATTTATCGCTTCTCTGAATAGCTTGGCCTGGGAAATTGCATTTTGACCTGTAGTGGCATCGAGAACAAGGAGCACTTCATGCGGAGCGCCTGGAATCTTACGTGCGGCAACATCGCGGATTTTCGTAAGCTGCATCATAAGGTCCTTTTGTGTATGCAAGCGGCCTGCTGTATCGAGAATCAGGATGTCAACACCTCTTGCCAAAGCAGCGTCACAGGCATCAAAAGCAACTGCCGCTGGATCAGCTCCGGTCTTGTGCTTGACTATCTGCACTCCAATTCTATCAGCCCAGATTGATAATTGCTCAACTGCCGCCGCACGAAATGTATCACATGCTGCGAGCAGTACTTTCTTATCATTTTGACTCAAAATATATGCCAGCTTGGCAATGCTTGTAGTTTTACCTGTTCCATTTACGCCGGCGACTAAAACAACTGTTGGACCTGCCTCAGCCTGGTGCAATTGCCTGTCGCGGTCGGGCCAATAGCTTTTAATATGCTCCTTCAGAAACGGGATAATGTCGTCTGTTGTTGCAATCTGCTTTTTGCGGAATGCCTCTCGCAGCTCGGAAACAAGTTTTGAAGTTGTCTCGACACCTATATCGTCGCTGATGAGTGTTTCTTCCAGCTCGTCGAGCAGGTTTTCGTCTATTTTCCTGCCAATACTCAATATAGACGAGAGCGAAGATGCTATTTTATTACGTGTTTTGCCTAACCTGTCTCTTAAATAACCGGCAGTCCTGGTAAAAAATCCCATTACATATTACCTTTCAATTTCGATTTTCGTAAGGCGTATAATAACCTGAATTTAGAAAATATCAAGACTCACTAAGAATCTTTCTCGAAACTATAAAAAATTCTTTGACAAACAAAAGCTGATAGCTAATACTTAACTAACGATTTTTTATTTTTGGATTTTTACTTTCGATTCTCAATCTTTTTTACGTTTTGTAAAAATTGAGCAAGGATGGCGGTGTGGCATCTCAGGAAATTGAAAATATTTTTAATGACATACTTGAACGAGCAAAAGTTCTCGACCCGGCTAATGCACGGAAATGGTTCGAGAAACTTACAATCTGTCGATTGGAAGGCGGCTCTCTGAAGATAGGTTGTCCTGATGAAGCGACAGTTCAATTTCTTCAGGATAATTGCAAAAGCAGCTTCACACACGCCGCTCAACAGATTACAGGCCATCTTGTTACTATCGATTTCAACATCGATGCAGATGGGCAAACAGAAAAGCGACTGCGTTTTTTTTCTACCGGCTTGCGCCTTCACCCTGATTATACATTTGACAATTTTGTAGTGGGTCCGAGCAATCGCCTGGCTCATGCAAGCTGTGTTGCTGTAAGTCAATCTCCGGGAAAGACTTACAATCCTCTTTTTGTGTACGGCAGTTCAGGGCTTGGTAAAACGCATCTTCTGCATGCCGTGTGTTTCGAGGCACAAAGGAAGTATGAAAACCTTGTAATACAATTTTTAAGCTGTGAGGAATTTGTAAACAGATTCATAAGAGCAATCGAAGAGGGAAACCTGGCTGTCTTTCAAAATCAGTTCCGTACGGTCGATACTCTGATAATCGATGATGTCCAGTTTCTGCGGGAACGCGAGCAGAGCCAGGAAGAGTTCTTTCATACTTTTAACGCTCTTTACAACAGCGGCAAGCAGATTATCCTGAGCGCCGACTGTGCGCCCGGAAAGATTCCATCACTCGAAGCTCGCCTGATAAGCAGATTCAACTGGGGCCTGGTTACAAGAATTGACTCGCCGAGCTATGAGACGAGAGTAGCTATAATTAAAAAAAAGGCACATCTTCGCGGCATAGAGATTTCCGATGAAATTGCTGAATATATCGCTCGAAAAGTGCAGGCCAATATCAGGGAATTGGAGGGTGCATTGACCGCAATTTATGCCATATCGATGACTTCCCAACGTAAAATAGACCTCGAACTCGCTCAAACTGCCCTGGAAGGTCAAATAAATGCACAGGCAAGACACATAAGTATCACTGATATTATCGAAGTTGTAACCAGGCATTTCGATGTACGCCTGGCAGACCTGCAAAGTAAAAAACGCAGCCAAAGTATTACAGAGCCGAGGCAAATCTGCATGTTTCTGGCACGCAACCTGACAAAACACAGCCTCGAAGAAATCGGAGGACATCTCGGAGGCAGAGACCATACTACTGTTATGCACGCCTGCAGCAAAATATCCAAGGCACAAAATGATGACCCGAAAATGAATACACTCCTAAGCGATTTGACAAAACAAATCATCAACCCAATCAATATTTAGCTCGAAATTGAGTTAAGTTTAAATTTTATTTACATTTTAGTTTTTTTAAATACATAAACTCATGGATATTCATATCGAATTCCGATGAAATATTTATGAGTGTAACAAACCGGACAAAAAGTAAAATAACCACGCGGATTTATGCAATCATCTTATTGCTTCTTTGTCTATTGAGTTTATCTATTGTATTTTTCTTTTCCTCGAATAATCATAATAATCGCCTGAATGGTGAAATTTCAAATAGTGTTTATGTGTGGCAGAGAAAATGGAATGAAGAAGTTACGGATTCGATTGCAAAAGCGAGTTCTGAAATGTCTTGTTTTGGCGTTTTGTCTGCTGAAGTTTCTTTCAAGCAAAATAAGATTGATAACATAGTTTCTGTACCGATTAATTACGAAGCACTCAAATCAACTCGAAAGCCGGTTGCTTTAGCTTTCAGGATAGGTTCCTTTTCCGGGGATTTCCGAAAGGACACCGAAACTGCATCATTTCTTAGTGATATTGCCTGTTCATTAATAGAAGAAGCTGTAGAAAATGGCATTGAACCAGCTGAATTACATATAGATTTCGACTGTGCCGAGTCAAAACTCGATAGCTATAGAGAGCTTGTGAGAGTTTTAAAGGAGAAAGTTCAAACTCTTTCTGAGGCACTCAACCAGAATCAACCTGTACCTGTAATAATCACAGCTTTACCTTGCTGGCTCAAGCACAGGCAATTCAAATTACTTGTGCAGGAAGCAGACGGATTTATTCTTCAGGTTCATTCTTTGGAAAGACCCAAAAATTCAGATACAAAGATAGTATTATGCGATGTTGCATCTTCCGTAAAATGGATTAAAAGAGCCGCTCGCTTAGGTGTGCCATTCCGTGTAGCTCTACCAACTTATGGCTGCATTGTTGGTTTTGATACCAATGGGCAATATCTCGGAATAAAAACTGAAGGCCCATCTCGAAATTGGCCGCAGGGAGCGAATCTTCGAATGGTTTCTTCGGACGCGAAAGCTATTTCAGAATTGGTTCGTAAATGGCAAAAAGGTCGTCCGGAGAATATGCTTGGGATCATATGGTATCGTTTGCCGATTGAAACCGACCAGTTAAACTGGAATTGGGAAACTCTTGAGATGGTAATGGATGGTCGAAAACCTAAGGAAGATATTAAGGTTGAAATCGACTATCCTCAAACAGGACTTGTACAAATATCCCTGGCAAATACAGGACAGTTGGACTATTCGCCAAAAATTAATGTCGAAATCGAATGCGAAAGTTTAAAAATTCTTGCTGCTGATGGTATGAACGGATTTGTGTTTGATGGCGGCAATCCAGCCTCTGCGAGCTTCAAACTCAAAAACGAAAATAATTTATTAAGAATAAGACCTGGCGAGCAATTATTGATTGGATGGCTGCGTTTAAACGGAAATACAGAGGTAAAGGCACATGTCAGCGAGATATAATAAGCAGATTATCGTATTGTCAATTATCATTGGGCTTTTTGCGGGAGTTTCTCATCCGTGCGGCCCGTTTCTTCAGGACAGGATACTTGAGGAAGGTGATGATTATATTCTCAAGCCGCCAGAGGGTATTTTTTACGAAGAAATTGAAATCATAAAGCAAACACTTGAATCGTATTTAAACGAAGCTGATTCAGAATATAAAACTTTGCTTAAATATAAAACTAAAGAAAATTTTGAGACTGAAAAAGCTGATACATATGAGTTGAGAGAAGCTTTGGGAAATATCCAAAGTGCAGAAATTCAAAGCACTTTACGGGAATATGAAAAACTACGACAGGCAATAATTGATTTTAAATCTGAACAAAATGAATGGAAATGGCAGAAATATTATAAGAGAAGCAACTTTGATGATAGCAAAACCCCTCCTCCTGTATTTAAGCTGCTTGAAATTCCAAGGGGACTTCCCGGAGAATTCGAGGATTATCTTCAGGGTGCAATATTTTACCATCAGAATCAATTAGACAAGGCAAAATCAGTTTGGGAGAAACTCTTTAAACGTCCTGCCGGGCAGAGAAAATTCAGGTCAACCTGGGCAGCTTTTATGATAGGCAGGATTTTAGTGGATGATGAACCAGAGGAATCTAAAAAATGGTTCGAGCTTACGAGGGAGCTTTCTGACAAAGGATTCGAAGATAGTCTTGGTCTGGCAGCCGCAAGTATAGGTTGGCAGGCGAGAGCGGAATTGAACCAGAAAAACTATGTACATTCAATCGAATTGTACATGATACAATTTGCTTCTGGCGACAGATCTGCATTACCTTCT
>CAYSHS010000118.1:0-8876 GCA_964430845.1 uncultured Pirellulales bacterium
GGGGTTTTGCTGTATTATTTGTTATAAGTGAATTAAAGATTCTTAGTGTGGATAAGGAATCGTTATAAAGTCCTCCTCCATCCCTTGATTCATTCCCGGAAATTACAGAGTCATAAATTGTGAATGTCCCACCGTTCCAACTAGAAATACCAGCCCCTAATACTGCAATATTTTCAGAAAACATGCAGTGTTTTATTTCACAATTAATATTTGAATCATATCCGCTCCAATCCATATAATTACCATTACATATTGCACCACCACTATCCTGTGCTTTATTCATGTTAAATTCACAATTGTTTAGCGTGAGATTTATAGCACCATAATAATGTGACATGAAAGTATCCTGATAAATGGATATACCTCCTCCATCTGAGTTTGCAACATTTTCACTGAATATACAATCTGTAATAACAATATTATTTATTGCATTAAACGAACTACCATCAAATTTATTGTATATAGCGCCACCATCCAAATTTACATAGTTTTCACTGAATGTACAATTCGAATAGCTGACATCGCTATTACTATTAAACATCCCGCCGCCATCCCATTGTGTTGTATTCTTGCTGAATATACAATTGGTAAGTAGAATTGTGCTATTTTCATTATATATTCCACCACCTCCTAACCAACGACCAGTATTAAATATTGATGATGTATTATCATTGAATTTACAATTCGTTATTGTAATATTACTATCGGAATTATACATTCCCCCACCAAAGCCGGCTGAGTTTCCAATAAAATTACAATCGCTTATGATTGAGGTACAACCTCCATTTCGTATACCGCCACCTTTGCTTATCCTATTACCTATGAATGTGCACTTTTTTATTGTGATACAGCTAATAAAATCTGGTCCAGTTCCCATAACATGACTATCGGAATTCATCATCCCACAACGGTTCTCTTTAAAAATACAATTAGTTATTGTAGAGTTATATTTATAATCATTCGTTCCAACTTCATAGTTATCAGCATAAAATTTATTAATATCATAAAGATTATTACCATAGTTACTCATCCCATAACTATAATTCCCTGTAAAATTACAATCGGTAATCGTTAAGCTGCAATTGACATTGTCCATCCCGTAGCCATAATTCCCTGTAAAATTACAATCGATTATGGTAGCATTACTATTTTCATTGTGCATTCCTCCACCTATTATTTCTATAAAAGGTATAGATCCTTGCTCAAATCCACCAGCAGTTATAGTGAAACCATCGAATACAGCACTCTCTCCTGCTAAATTACCAGTTACAATATTTTGGCTATTATCAGAAATGCTTTCATTGCTATTATCTGGCTTATATTCTTCATCATCACAATTTAGATCGCCACTGAGAACTGTCTTATAGAATACAATATCTCTGATATTTGGATCAGGTTCACCATTACCAGCATAACCACCTACAAGAGTAACATCATTAATAAGCTGGAAAGTTGCGTCTCTATCACCTTGTGTATGTTCTGTTCCCTGGTCAGGTTTGTAAATACCCTGAGCTACACGAATTTCTACTGGTTTTACAGCGGAATTAGCATCAGCAAGAGCATCCTGTAGATAAATATAGGCATTTTCCCAGCTTGAGCCATTATTGGCTCCGATAGCATCATCATCTACATAAATAATTTTACCGAAGGAAATTGTTGTAGTTAAAATTGTTATCAGAATTAATGAATAGATTTTGAATCGCATGTTTCTCTCCTTTCATGGGCTTGTTTGATATGTTTTTCTATGTTGGTTTCATATTCATCACCCGAACTGGTTCAAACGGAAATTGTAATAACTTGAATTATACCTATTTCAGTTACATAAAACCACTAAAAAACTCATAATACCATATTTCAGATATAAAAGTCAATTGTGGTAACTACGTATTTTTCTTTATATAACCTATTCATTAGCTAATATAACGGCTTTATTGCTCTTCTACAATAATTTGCACAGTCAAGTAATCCAGCGATTTATAATCTCTGACAACAAATGTAACAAAATATGTGCCTGTCTGTTCTATAGTCCAGGTAAAGGTCTGGCCAGAAAATTCTGCTCCTTCGGGTAATCCTAAAGACTTATATACTAACTCGTCACTATCGTTATCCAATGCAGATACAGTAAAACTCAAAGGATTATTGATTGTGACATGCCTGGTGTTTTGCAATACAGAATGACATCCGACTATACCTGTCGTTGAAAAAAATGCCATTGGCTTTATTACCAATGGCATTTTTTAAACGAGGCCGAAGGGGCTCGAACCCTCAACCTTCGGATCGACAGTCCGATGCTCTAACCAAATTGAGCTACGGCCCCGTTTGTCCTACAAGAGGAATAATATACAATTTTCCCTGCTTTAATGTCAACAGTTTTCAAATAAAATTTATTATCATATTTTTTCGTTTATCTTCTGGCTGATTTTGCCTTCCTCACAATCGGCTGGGATTTTGTTTCTTTCTTTTGATTCTGTTCGAGCACCTTCATAGCCTTGTCGACGTTTGCCACCTTCAAAACTCCTGTAGTTCGTCCTCCTTTTGCTCCGGCTGTGCAGTAAGCATATGAAATATTTATATGGTTTTTCGCAAGTTTTTCCGCAACAGAAGCCAGTGCACCCGATTCGTTATTCAGAGTAACGCTTAAGACTCCGGTCTCGTTGAATGGCATATTAAGTTTCTGCAATACCTGCCTGGCTTTCTCCGGATTGTCGAAAACCACGCGAATAACGCCGTGCTCGACAGAATCCATCATAGTAATCGCAATAATATTTATCTTTGCCTGCGCAAACTCACCGAGCACTTTTGCCATTACACCCGGTTTATTCACCATAAAAATTGAAAATTGTTGCGTTATTTGCATAAATTCAACCTTTCTGACAGTATGGTCCTGACTTCAGGACGAAAATATTATTTACCCCCATAACAAAAAATGGGGGATTAGTCCTGGCTTGTTGTATTGACTGCACTTTCAACATCAGGAAAGAACCTGAAAATTTTATCGAGATTCGTTATTCTGAAAACCCTGTGCAACTGTGGATTTATAGCGCTGATTAAAACTTCGCCTTTGCTTGCAGAGAGCTTTTTCCGCATATTTAACAGCATTCCAAGAATTTGTGATGAGAAAAATTTTACCTGCTTAAAATCGAAAATCAAGCGGACAGGCTTGTTTTTATCGATAAAATCGGAAATTTTATTGGAAATTGCGTTTATTTCTTCAACATCGCTTATTGATGCCGCCTGAAAAGACACCACACCTATACCTGCCTGTGTTGTTATTTCAACGCCTTTCTTCTCGTCCATGACTGCTGTTGCCCCTTAAATACGATTTTCGGACATAAGGCCGGATATATCGGCTCCTACCGATATAATACTAAATATTATGCATTTTTACAAATAATATTTAATAATAAGCCATGTAAAATTCTCTTTTCTTTAAGTAGTTGTTATCTCCTTAGTTACCTGTTACAATAATATAAACTCACATTATTTTATACGGAGTGTTAATTATGGATTTGTATGCTTATTTTAAAAATACAGAGGGTACAGGTATTCTGGCTACCGCTGATTCTGACGGCATGGTCGATATTGCCATATATGCAAAACCGGAAGTTGCCGGTGATTTAACGATTGCTTTTGTAATGAAGGAGCGTTTGAGTCACCAGAATCTTAAAACAAATCCGCATGCAGTGTATATGTTCATAGAAAAAGGCGATGGTTATAAAGGCCATCGATTATACCTGACCAAGCTTCGCGAAGAAACAAATACTTCAATTATCAGCGAATTCATAAAAAGACAGCCCGAAATAGCGGAACCCGGAGACGATTCGAACAAATATCTCGTATATTTCCACGTGGAAGACATCTGGCCGCTTGTGGGAGATAAAAAATAATTTTTCAAACTCTCGTTGAGGAATTGCAGCTTTCGAACGAAATAAAAATCAGTGCCATAAAATGTAGTACGACATTATTGCTGCGGCAGCTTAGCAAGGTCAGGGTCTGATCCTACTACCATCAGGATGTCGTCCTGGTAAATTATTGTGCCCGGCATGGGTACATTGATTATCTTGCCGTCCTGCTCTTTCATTCTTTCAGAGTTTTCTGCACGCTTGATTAGTACGAGGTTAACATTATATTTCTGCCTGAGCTGCAGGTCCATGACTGTTTTACCGTCGAAGCTGGCCGGCGCTTTTATGCGTGCCAGGCTGTAGCCCTGTGCGAAATCTATTTTCTCACCAATCTGCGGCGCTATCAACTTAAACGCCCATCGCTGCGCAGACTCTATTTCAGGGTAAATTACTTCAGTTGCGCCCACTTTGGAAAATACCTCTCCCGCTATCAGGTCCTCGGCACGAGCATATATTTGCTTAACTCCCATTTGCCTGAGGTTCACAACGGTTAATATAGCCGACTCGAAACCTCGTCCTGTACCCTGGCCAATACCGATTATGGCAACATCGACTTTATCGACACCCTGTGCTTTAAGTGCTTCCTCGTCTGTGCTGTCGAGCCTTACGGCGTGACTAACCTGGTCCGCAATCATCTCTATAGTTTCACGGTTTTTATCGATTGCTATAACTTCGGCGCCGCTCATCGCAAGAGCGATAGCTAATTTCTGGCCAAATCTTCCCAATCCTATTACTGCAAACCTTGCCATAATCTTCTTTCCTCATTAAAACAAGTGCCTAAATTGCCTAAAGTTAAAAATCACAATTGTATAAGCCTTTTGCCCTGTTTTACATTCACTTTAGTCACTTTTTTCTTTACCCAACTATTAATGCTTCATCAGGATAGTTATATTTTGCCGGCTTTAAGTTGAATGTCAAAGCAGCCAAAAGTGTCAGCGGCCCAAGTCTTCCGATAAGCATCACGGTAATAATAATCAATTTTCCTGCAGTTGTCAAAGCGCTGGTTATACCTGCTGTAAGCCCAACCGTTCCCAGTGCAGAACCTGCTTCGAATATTATATCGGACATTGTAAATCCGTTCGAATTCTCGGTGATACTGAGTGCAAGTGAGGTAATAAATAAAACAGCAGCAAAAAGCATGGTAACAGTAACAGCTCTGCCAACAACTACGATTCTCACGGATCTTCTGAACATTTCGACTTCGCCCCGTTTTCTCAAGGCGGCAATAGCAGTCATTAATATTACAGCTAAAGTAACTGTTTTAATTCCGCCCGCGGTTGAGCCTGGTGAGCCTCCGATGAACATCAGTAAAATCAGGATGAATCTGCTCGATGAAGTTAATTTGTTTATATAGACGGTATTAAAACCAGCCGTTCTGGCAGTTATCGATTGGAAAACAGCATCAGCGATTCCTATATGGTTTCCTGATTTATTATTAGCGGCGTATCTTTCAAAAAGCAAAATTGACAATGCTCCGAAAACAATCAGTATCGCACTTGTAACCAGAACAACTTTTGTTTGCAACTGCATTCTTTTGGGAGCTTCCATTGAAAATCGATATTGCTTGCTGAATAATTTCTTCAACAATCTCTTTATTCTGTCAGCCGCAATATTAGCCAAATCATAAAGAACTATAAAACCAAGACCGCCTAAAATTATTAAGGGGCATATTATAAAATAAATCTGCCAGTTGCGGCTGTAATCTATAAAGCTGGTATCGAATAAGCTGAATCCCGCGTTACAAAAAGCGCTGATCGAATGAAAAATGCTGCAAAACCACTGGTTATACGGACCTGAGCCTCCCGGTATATTTGTCCACATGCCATAGAGAAAAACCGCTCCAAGACCTTCGATAAATATTGTTCCGACAAAAATAAATGCTATCATATTACCTATTCGGCTCAATGTGCCTGTGCTTAACAAATCCTGCATCGCTACTGATTCACGTACACTGAACGCCTGTCCCAAAAGCAGTGCCAGAACCGCACCGAAGATGACAATTCCAAGACCGCCAAGCTGAATAAGCGTAAGAATGACAATTTGTCCCATAAAGCTGAAATCACTGCCTGTATCTTTTACGATAAGACCGGTGACACATGTTGCGCTGGTTGATGTGAATAAGGCATCGATAAAACTCAGGTTCTGCCCGTCTTCTGAAGCTGCCGGAAGCATCAGAAGTCCGGCTCCAGAGAGAATCAGCACCACGAAACTTGCTATCAAAGTTTGAGTCGGATTTTTACCGGATGCTGCGAGATTAACGCTGGTTCTGCATAGTTTGATAATTACCTGTAGGACAAGGTAAATGCCTACCGTAAAATGTCTGATATCTGATGCCCTGGATGTTTCCTGTGCAAACCAGCGACCTGCTCCGATAGAAATAACAAGAAGAGCCAGCAAAAGAGGTATTTCAAACCAGTTGCCCTGAACGAACTGGACTTTTGAATCCGAATTAAAAAATCTAAATACTTTCTCCGTTATAAAGACAAAAAGAAGAAAAACCTGCACACTGTATAAAATCCGGGTAGAAAGAAGAGGTTGAGAGAAACCGAACAACAGCACAAACGAAGTCACAACCATAGCAGACGCAACTGCATTGACGCCAATCAAAACCCTCTCAAATCGCTTGTCTTTATAATTAATCTGCATAGGTCAACTTGTTTTCGATAAATTTGAGCTATGATTGTAAATTGTATCTGTAAAAACGCAAACTTTAAAGTTAAACTTTTATATTTCTTTTATCAGCCCGAAGAAATGGAAGGCGATTTGCTTTTTCTCTATTAAGCCCGACAATAGTGTTCAAGCTAACCGACGATCCGAAATTCATACGGCCGTCTTTGTCACAAAAAATATTTACTATAAAAGAGCAATGAAGTCAATATAATTTTAGAATACAGAATACAGGAGACAGAATAAAATATGCGTATAAAAATTATCGGACAGGATACCTGTGGTATAAATCACATGATAAACAGGAAAAATTGTCATTGTACATTTATCAGATATTAGTTTATTAATCTTTAATAATCTGTATATTAAGGCAATGGAAAGTAATTATAAATAAATAGCTGGTTAAAAGAGTGTCTCTCTTGTGATTTTGTAATTTTATGGAGAAAGAACTATGATTAAGCTGCATTTTCCCGAACCATTCGTACATAAACATCAGCCTCTAAGGAATGTAAATGAAATAATCGACGAGAAGCTGACTGTTGGACAACGGCTGGCTGATAACGTTGCAAGAATTGCTGGGTCATGGACGTTTATTATTACTCAATCTGTTTTATTAGTCTTCTGGGTCATTCTTAACATAGTCGCCTGGATGAGACACTGGGACCCTTACCCGTTTATTCTGTTGAACTTATTTTTGTCTTTGCAGGCCGCTTATACTGCTCCTGTAATTATGATGAGCCAGAATCGCCAGAATCACCGCGATCGTATCGAGGCTCATCAGGATTTCATGATCAATCAAAAAGCAGAAGAGGAAGTTCGCGCAATCCTTACCCACCTCGAAGCCCAGAACCAGGCCCTTGCAGTTATCCACGAAATGCTATCAAATCCTCAAAAATTAAAAGAAGACTGATTTTATTTCGATATCCAAATGGATATCCACCTTCGCTGGTATGACAGTGTAAGCTTGTTATTTTGGATAAGCAACATGGAAGTCTTGAACAGAGAAAAATCTTTTTTGAAAAAAGAAAGGACAGTTATCTTGTTATAACTGTCCCTTGTTTTTATATAGTTTTATTGAAGTTTGCCGCGGCCTTTTTGGCCTCGCAATGACATTTTTTTATACTTCTTTTGCCTTGATCCACTTCATCATTTTTCGGAGTTTTTTACCTACCCGCTCGAGCTGGCAATCGTGGTCTTTTTCGTAGAGGGCGTTGAAGTTTTTCAGGCCGGTCTGGTATTCGTTGACCCATTCCTTCGCGAAAGCGCCGGAAGTGATTTCGCCAAGAATCTTCTTCATCTCGGCTCTTGTTTCATCTGTGATGATTCTTGAACCTCGAGTGAGGTCACCATATTCGGCTGTGTTTGAAATGCTGTAACGCATGTAGCTCATGCCGCCCTGGTACATCAGGTCAACGATGAGTTTTACTTCGTGCATACATTCGAAATACGCTATCTCAGGCTGGTAGCCGGCCGTAACGAGTGTCTCGAAACCTGCTTTAATAAGTGCGGTCAATCCGCCGCAGAGAACGCATTGTTCTCCGAACAGGTCGGTTTCGGTTTCTTCCTTGTACGTTGTCTCTATGATTCCTGCGCGGGCACCACCGATTCCGTTGCCCCAGGCGAGAGCGATTTCTTTTGCGTTTCCTGCCGGGTCTTTTTCGACAGCGACCAGGCATGGGACTCCGCCGCCTTTTTCATATTCGCTGCGAACCAAATGTCCCGGTCCTTTCGGTGCAATCATAACTACATTGACGTTATCAGGCGGAACAATGTATTTGAAATGGATGTTAAAGCCGTGGCAGAAGCCGAGGGTCTGGCCTGCGACCAGGTTTGGTGCTATCTGTGAAGAATAGACTTTCGCCTGTACTTCATCGGGCAGAGTGACAATAATAAGCGCTGCACCGTCCATAGCAGTTTTTATGTCTGATGGTTCGAAGCCATGCTCTGTTGCGAGCTTGAAATTATCTGTTCCGGGAAGTTCTGCAACCGCGACTTCTATGCCGCTGTCGCGGAGGTTCAGGCTGTGAGCGTGACCCTGGCTGCCGTATCCGATGACTGCAACTTTTTTACCCCTGAGTGCATCAATTGGAGCATCTTCTTCATAATGAATTTTTAGTGCCATAAAACAATCTCCTAATTATCATATTGTGTTTAACATACTGAATTTTTAAAAACTCGTCTCGGTAAAAGTCAATGCCGGGCTGTTTACTGCACGAAAAAGAGCATTATATTGAATGTTTATAAATAATCAAGGATTTTATGGATTTGAGGGGAAATATCGTTTAAAAGTACATACGCAGGTATTCG
>CAYSHS010000119.1:0-3710 GCA_964430845.1 uncultured Pirellulales bacterium
CTTATGAAAAAAGTACAACCGTTTGTACAACTATTTCTAAAATATCGTTTTAAAATAGGTCTTTTTTTAAGAGGAGAATGTTATGAAAAGCTCAATCAGAAAAACTCGTTCCGACAAATTCCCACTTACGCTTCATCCCACAGGACAATACTGCAAAAAGATCAGGGGCATATTTATTATTTTGGTACTGATAGAAAACAGGCCCTTGAAAGCTATCTCGATCAGGCAATATTTCTTCATGGGTATAATAGCACCCAACAAAAAACCGCAAATGGAAACATGACCTTGAAAGAAATTTGCGATATGTATCTGAAGTATCAGCATACAAAATTACAAGCAGACAATCTTACTGCACGTCACCATAATGATCAGATATCGGAGGACGCGGCGATGAGCTTCATACAATTTGCAATGATGGTATAGCCGCATTGGTAAGTGACGCTCCCCTTGGGAAATACAGGGTCTCGCGGGATAATTCACTTGCTCACCAGAAGGCGATCGAAGAAGTCATGAATTTGCATACGACACTGCCTGTAAGATTTGCCACAGTTGCCGAGGATGAAGATAAGGTCAAGAGAATCCTGGAAAAAGAGCACGATAGATTTAAAGATTTGTTAAGTAGTATTAGAAACAAAACCGAGCTCGGACTCAAGGCGGTCTTTAAAGAAGAAATCATCTACAGGGACATCCTTGAAAAATATGATGATATAAAAAGATTAAAAGAGAAAATAGCGGCGATTTCTCCCGAAAAATCTCACTATCAGAGAATGCAAATTGGAAAAATGGTGGAGGATGCTCTGCAGAAAGAAAAAGAGATTGTCAAAGCTGAGATTCTCGATGTTCTGTCATCTTTGGCGGTGGAATCAAAAACCAATGACACTTATGGCAATATGATGATTATCAACGCTGCTTTTTTTGTGGAAAAGGCAAAAGAAACGACTTTCGATGAGCAGATTCGCCTGTTGGATGAAAAATATGGTGAAAGAGTAACCTTTAAATATGTCGGTCCGCTGCCCCCGTTTAACTTTGTGAATATCAGCATAAATACCGAGGATTATTAAATATGTTTTTAATTGATAGTATATTGCTTGCTCCGCTCAAGGGTGTTGTATGGATGGGTCAGAAACTATCCGATATAGCGGAAAACGAGCTGTCTGATAAAGGACGCATTAAGGAAGAATTGATGCGTTTGCAATTGCAGTTCGAGCTGGATGAGATAAGTGAAGAAGAATATAACAGGAAAGAAAGTGAGCTTCTTGACCGCCTGGACGCGGTCACAAATGATCAATGAATAATTTAATGGAGATTTAAAATGACCGGTATAGAAGAAGCAAAAAATACAGTTATCGAGTTTCTTCAAAAGGTTCTCGATGTAAGTGATATAAAAGTAATTGGGGCAACAAAAATTGATAACCAATGGCATATCGAAGCTGAAGTATATGAGGAAAATTCTTTTATAAAATCACTGGGTTTGCCTACGAAAGTTCAAGATAAAAATATTTATGAAGTCAGTCTAAGTGAAAATATGGAAGTGGAATCTTATGAACGTCAGGGACATACAATCTCAGCCGACTGAAATAACCGGAACTAAAACGGTAACAGAGAAAAGGCAACTTGTTTATTTATATTGCCTTACCCATCAAACACTGCCTATGAATCAGCTAAAAAACGCCGGAGAGAATCTCTATACAGTGTATCATAATAATCTTTGCGCAGTAGTAGAAAAGGTTGATAGTGACGAATTTGGCGAAAGCGGATTGAAACGTAATTTAGCTGATATGACATGGATAAAGGAAAAAGTAAGTCTGCATGAAGAAATTATAGAACGTGTGATGGCTAATGTGGATGTGATTCCTTTTAAATTTGGAATCGTGTTTAATACAGATGATAGCTTGAAAGCTATGCTCGAACAACATGAAGGAGAGCTTGAGGCAATATTATATAAAATAACCAACAGGCAGGAATGGGGCATTAAAATTTATTATAACAAACAAAAACTGAAAGAAAATCTCATAAACGATAATTCCGAAATATCAAATATTGAAAACGAAATAAAAAAATCTTCTGCCGGTAGAAATTATTTTCTCAGAAAGAAGATAGAACAGATAACAGAGATAACATTGAATAAAAAGATAAACGAATGCGGCCGGGAATGCTTTGAATTATTGGAAAAAATGAGTTTTGATGCCTGTGTGAACAGACTTTTACCCAAAGAAGTAACTGAAAGAGAAGATGAGATGATTTTAAACTCAGCTTTTCTGATTGATAAAGACAATGCGACTGGTTTCCAAAACATGGTTGATATATTAAAAATGCAATATGAGAACAAAGGATTTTGTCTTGATTGCACGGGACCCTGGCCGCCATATAACTTCAGCAAATTCTCGGGCATGGGAAAACAAGATGAATAATACCGTTATAAAATCTAAAGAGGTAACACTTCTGGAAATTCTGGATAGAGTTCTGGATAAAGGCGTGGTCATATCAGGTGACATTGTCATCTCAGTTGCAGACGTTGATTTGATTTATTTAGGTTTGAAGGTTTTGCTTAGTTCGGTAGAGACTATTGAAAAGCTCAGAGGCTCACCTTTTGCTGGTCCGATGCAGGAGGCAACTTGAAAATGAAATTATATCTATATGGAATAATAGATTCAATCGAGCAGATACACGAGCCTGTTAGTGGCATAGAAAATTCATGCGTGTACAATATCCCATACTGTGACATAGGAGCAGTTGTCAGTGAAATCAGCGGGCTAACCAGGCAAACAATTGAAGATGATGTTTTAAAACACGAGGCTGTTATAGAAAAACTCATGGCTGATTTTACCATCTTACCTGTCAGATTTCAAACTGTTATTAATGACAGAAACAGCCTTCTTTCGATTATGCAGAGCTTCTATCAGGATTTCACAGACAATCTGGAAAGGCTCCATAACAAGCTTGAATTCGGAATAAAAGTTATCTGGCCTGCTGAAAAGATGAAAGAAAAAATTATTAAGAACCTTAAATCGGGCAGACAGGAAGATTTTGAACCTGAAATTTCTCAAGGTAGAAAATTTATGACAGAAACCTTTCAGAAATACAAAATAGACAAGGAATTCCGCCAAGTTGCAGAAAAATATATTAATATTATTGATTCATGCCTAAGCAGATTTGCCGCTGAAAAGAAAGTTAGAAAACTTAAAACTGATAAGCTGCTGCTGGATGCTGTTTATTTAGTGGAAAAGTTACTGGTAAGTAATTTCAAAGAGGAATTTGAGCGGTTAAAAAATGATCAGCCTGATTTTAAATATTTATTCAGCGGCCCATGGCCTGCGTATAATTTCGTTATTTTATTGAGGCAAGATCAAGATTCAAGCAGAACGTTAAACAATCAAAATATGATAGGAGCTAATTCTCTATGACAACAGAAGCAGCTGTCATAACTGAGTCACCTGAAGATTTTATCAGGGAGATAGAAAAGACAAAGGATAATCTGCCCGAAAAGATCGATGCAAATCCTGCAACAGTGGAAAAAGGCCTGGCTAAGCTGGTGCTTACACTTATCGAACTGATAAGAAAGCTGTTGGAAAAGCAGGCTATGAGGAGAGTGGAAGCAGGCTCGCTTACCGACGAGGAAATAGAAAACGTGGGACAGACCCTGATGAAACTGGAAAATAAAATGGACGAATTGAAAGGAATATTCGAGCTTAAAGATGAGGATTTAAATC
>CAYSHS010000119.1:3720-8875 GCA_964430845.1 uncultured Pirellulales bacterium
TTTTATGATGATATAAAAATAGCATGGGATATAGATGAGGATTTAAATCTGAATCTTGGGCCTTTGGGAGATTTAATGTAATGTCTGAACAACAAATGATGCATCCGACCGACGCGGCGAGTCTTGCCGATATACTCGAGAGAGTTTTGGATAAAGGAATTGTTATAGCGGGAGATATTAAAATTCAGCTTGCAGATATAGAGCTGCTCAATATTAAAATAAGGCTTCTCATTGCCTCTGTGGATAAAGCGCTTGAGATGGGCATAAACTGGTGGCAGCAGGACCCTTATCTTTCGACAAAGTGCAAAAAAAACGAGATAGAACGGGAGAACAAGGAATTGAAAAGAAAGCTGGATCGCAACGAAGAGCTTAAAAAGAGAATGGAACGTTCCGAGGTGACTGCATAGGGAGAATTTCGTGAGAAAGCTTATATATGTACCTGTTATACATTCCAGTGCCGATCTCGGCTCTATAGCGAAAGAGATAACCAAAAGAGGCGTTAAAGGTCTCGGAGAAGAGCTTTGGGAAAAGCACACTCAAACAGTCGAAGGTTTTTGGAACGTTATATCCGAATACTTTGATTCTAAAGATGTTACTGGAGTGAGGATATACCAGGATGGAATGATTGCTGAAGACGAGGTTGCCGTACAGATAGCACGGGACACAGCCAAAGCGGGCAGCAAGAATTACCAGTTAATCCTTAGGCTGCAGGAAAGAGGAGCTATTCTGATGAAAACAGAGGATTTCGGGCTTGTCAAAAAAGAATACGACAAGCTGCGTGCTATTACAGAAGCTAAATCAATAAGAAAAAAAATAATAGCGTTCATAAAATACAAACTGGCGAAAACTTTGCTGCTTAATAAAAGAGATGCTTTTATTGCCCAAAGAATAGACCAGACACTAAAGGAAGATGAAAAAGCAATTTTATTCATCGGGGCTTTTCATGATATAAAAAAGAGGCTTTTAAAAAATATTGAGATAAGTGAAATAAAGAGTATAGAGAAAGTTAAAAGTTATCAGAAGTTGCTCCCTTTCTATTACAAAAATATCGAACGATTTAACGAGCTAAGTAAATACCTTATTTTGAAGATCGACTCGAAAATTTTATGACTTTTTAGCTACAACCGCTATACAACCAGAAATGTATTTATCATACGATTTTATCAAAATAAAGATTTTGTAAGTCATTTCATATTAAGGGTTTTAAAAATCTCTGGACTTTTAATCCAATAAGGATAATATTACAACCAAATATATATAAACGGTATTTTAGTTATCCAAAGGAACTTATGTATAACGAGTAAGAAAAAAATTGAAGATGTCAAACAAGTATTTGAGAAACATGGATGTATTCTTCCTGAGTTCCGAGTTGAGTTGAAAAACTGTTGTAAGTCCTTATTTTTCAAGGGAGGTATTGCAGAATTGGGTGTCCCGATCATATAATTGCTTCATCTTTATTCGCAAGAAGCACAATAGGTCCGGCAGCGTTCAGGTCATTGACAAATCTCATGGTTATCCGATCGGTTATGACATTTTCGAGTGCAACACTTTCGATGGTAATACGCTGTTGCCGATCTTACAGAGGATAAAGAAGCTATCGGTTATGAAATTGAAAGCTAATACTTCTGTCTCTTTCATTATGATACTTGGAATTGACTTTTTGGTGAGATAGTTAACCCATTTTAGATATAAATCCACTACAACCATATTACAACCAGAAAAGGTGATATCTCACTATATTTAAAATAGCTGATTTCGTAAGTGTTTTTACATCAATGGTTTATAAAATTATAAAAAATGCAAACATTTCAAATGACCGCTCGTCAAACATCATGTAGATAGCAAGGCCAAAATGGCCATGTCACGATGTTTTACTTACAAACGTGAATCGCACCCCATCATTTCTACAGAGCAATATTAGATTTGACTTTTAGAGAGATACTATTATTATAAATGCGTATTTCCAAAGTATTACAGCCATTATAATGTGGTTCACCAGCCGTTTGGGACGGCAAGGAGAGTGTTAATATATGAATCAATTGGCACATACATTTCTTCAGAGAATTAATATATCAGATAAATTTGAGTGTTTTATATGTATCAACCACTTCCAATATTATTTATTTTCAGAAGATTCAATTATGGAAAAGTTCAGAAAAGTATTGTTGATTTGTATTGTTGCCTCGCTTTGTCTGGCGATGGTGGCAATCGCACAGGATGCTCCGGCGCCTGGCGGTGGCGCAGGTATGGGCGGAATGGGAGCCGCTCCAGGTGGTGCAGCTCCTGGCACCGCAGTTGGAAGAGGAATAATGATGAGAGGACGAGGTGGCGGTGCATTCCCTGAAAGTATAGTTAAGGATGTAATTCCGTTTATTGAAAAGAGCTATCGTACGTTGACCGGCCAGGCTAATCGTGCAATTGCAGGCTTGTCTATGGGCGGAATGCACACCTCTTCGATCACGCTTGCTCATCCAGAAACCTTCTCGTACTATGGCTTAATGAGCGGCGGTACCTACAATCTGAAACAACTCGCCGCCCACAAGGCGAAGCTCAAGCTCGTGTTCATGAGCTGCGGCAGTAGGGAGAATCCCGACGGCGTCAAGAATGCCGCAGACGCCCTTACTAAGGCCGGCTTCAATGCTGTTTCCAATGTGTCTGAAGATTCAGTTCACGAATGGCTGACCTGGCGTCGCAGCCTCATACAGTTGACACCGTTTTTATTTAAGGATTAAGTGATGGAATAGATAAAATCTGAGTCAGAGTGACAGGCAGATATTATTAAAAATAAATAATTAAGGAGGTATCAAATGAAACATATACTTATTATTATTTTAGCGACTGTAATAACAGGAGGAACCTGTTTAGCTCGGGCGAGCCAGCCTGCGGCAACAACTGCTACTTCGAGCCAGCCCGGTCAGCAGGTCTATCCGGTACCGTCACAAGGCTTCGATCAGGTTCGCGAGGGAATTGAAAAAGGCAAATTTGAAAGTGTGGAATATAATTCAACAACACTTGGCACAGGGCGCTCGATGGTGGTTTATACTCCGGTTGATTATTCCAAAGACAATAAGTACCCCGTGTTCTATCTGATCCACGGCGCTGGTCAGAATGAACGTACATGGGTTGACCAGGGCCGAGCCAATGTGATCCTTGATAATCTTATTGCCGATAAGAAAATCGTGCCAATGATTGTCGTCTTTCCCAATGGTAATGCTACAGCCGGCACAGGACGCGGTGGTACCCGCAGGGGTGAACAAGGTCGTGGGCCTGGCGCGATGGCGCCGATAACTCCGAATGGCATGTACTTTGCGGCCGCGACAGGTACAGCCACAGGTGGCGCTGACACTCGTGGAAGAGCGGGTGGTAGAGGCACTGGTATTATGGCTGGTCGTGGCGGCGGAATGGGAGGTGGTTCCGGAGACTTCACCAACGATTTGATTAAAGACATCATTCCTTATGTCGAGTCGCACTACTCTGTTTATACAGATGGCCAACACCGCGCTCTGGCAGGTCTGTCTATGGGCGGCATGCAAACCAAGGCGATCGCTCCGGGCAATTCCGACAAGTTTGCCTATTTCGGTATTTTCAGCGGCGGCAACCTCTCTCCAACGACGGACATCATCGACATGAATACCTTTAAGAAGAACGTCAAACTCGTGTACATGAGTTTCGGCAGCAGGGAACCCTCCACTGCACGGGGTGCCGGCGGTCTTCCCAGTGGTCCGGTCGGTATCCAGCGAGAGACAGATGCGCTGAACAAGGCAGGTGTAAAAGCTGTCTGCTACGTTTCCCCTGATTCGGCACACGATTTTACGAGTTGGAAGCGCAGCTTGTATTACTTCACTCAGTTGCTTTTTAAGGAATAAACAATAGAATAGAAAAAATCTGAGTCAATGTGACAGGCAGATAAAAAATCTACGTAATTTAGGAGGTTATCAAATGAATCACAGAAATGTAATTATTTTCTTAGTAGCCGTAATAACAGGTGTAACCTGTTTAGCTCAACCGCCTCAGCCGGGTGGTTTGGGGATGCGAGGGGCTGCGCCAGTTCAAGCGAGTCAGCCTGCGGTGAAGGAAGATTTCAAACCATCGACCTTAAACCTGCCAGGTCAGCAGTATCCTATGGTCAACTCTGAAGGCCGAGTGCGACTTCGCATCGTTGCGCCCAATGCTCAGAGTATTACAGTTGTGTCACAGAATGCTTCTATGATTATAAACACAACCCAGATGACCAAAGACGAGGACGGTGTTTGGACTGGCACATCAGTGCCATTGGATGAAGGCTGTCATTTCTACCATCTCTCGATTGATGGGGTGGAGGTTAGCGATCCCGGCACTTTGACCTTCTACGAAACTCTGCGTATGGAAAGTGTCGTCGAAATACCAGCCAAAGACCAGGATTTCTACGCCCTGAAGGATGTCCCCCACGGTAAAGTTGTACAGATTCTCTTCCCCTCCAAGAGCACTAACACATCACGCCGTGCCTTTGTTTACCAACCACCTGACTACGACAAGGATCAGTCCAAACGCTATCCAGTGCTGTACCTGCAGCATGGTTGGAGCCAGGATGAAACAGCATGGAGCAATCAGGGCCACGCTAATCTGATTATGGACAACTTACTGGCAGAAGGCAAATGCAAGCCTTTCCTTATCGTAATGACATACGGCATGACCAATGAAGGAATGATGGGTATGCGTCGCGGTGGTGCAGGTGGTCGCAGGGGAGCCACAGGCGAACGTCGTGGTGGTACACGCGCTCAAGGTGTAACTCCAGGCGGAACACCAGTTGTGCCAACTGCTGCTGCTCCAGGTGGTGCAGCAGGTCGTGGTGGTATGGCTGGAGTCCGCGCCGGCGGTATGATGGGTGGAGACCGCGCAGGTGCAGGTGGAACCGGAGCCAGACGTGGCGGCGGAATGATGGGCGGCATGGGAAACGGCTTCGAGACGGTTCTGGTCGATGAGCTGATCCCCTATGTCGATGCCAACTTCCGTACAATTGCCGATCAGGCACATCGCGCAATGGCAGGTTTGTCTATGGGTGGTATGGAAACACGCCAGATTACGCTTGCAAGACCAGATACATTCTCATATTACGGTCTATTCAGTGGTGGTACATACAGCCCGACCGATCTCGCTGACCACAAGTCGCACCTCA